>JAHEEY010000025.1 GCA_024640485.1 Chloroflexota bacterium
GGAGTCATCCATCATCCGGTCTAGATAATCAAACAGCTCGTCGGGCGTCGTAAAAAACTTCTGCTCACCCGTCTGGGGACGTTCCAGGGAGGCGTGCCACGGCAGCCCTTCGGCATCCTGCCACAGCCTCAACATGAATGAAAGGTACGCGCTGGTTGGCTCCATCCGTTTCACCTTAACTTTGCTGGACGGCTGGCAGCCCACAGCGGGCGAACGCGCTGCCAGACCGTCTAGTTCAACAGGACCCAGGGCGCCCTCCTACGCCACAGGCGTTCATACGGCGGCCGGACCGCAAGTGACCGCCGCCGCTGATCCACAACGCACCCAGGAATCGCCGGCGGTGCCGACGTTCCCCGTGGAGCAGTCTGGATATGGTCTGTGACCACCCTGGACCCTTTTCATCATGACAGGACTACAGTATCACTGTAGCCTGCTGTCAACTCGGGTATAATTGCGATGTAAGGTTCTGTAGTCACATTAAACTCGACAATCGTTCACAAATCGTTCAATTTCAACGCGGCCGCAATGCAACCAACATGATCGAGTTCATCCTGTTCGGTGGAATTACAATTAGCAGCAGCCAGCTTGAAAGCTTCGACTTTGTCTCCCGCAAGGCTGAAGCGCTTTTGGCGTACCTGGCCTGCGAGCCGCGCTCCCACAGCCGGGAGGCGCTGGCGACGATGTTTTGGGACAACCGCCCCACCGAGCGGGCCATGGGAAATCTGCGGGTGGTGCTGACCAACCTGCGCAAGCTGACCGGCCCCCGGTTGGACGTCAACCGCAGCAGCGTGGAGCTGATCCTATCGGACGAGATCCGGCTGGATGTGCGCACCGTGGACCGGCTGCTGACCCAGGCGGAACGCTGCTTCCAGAGCGACGGGCCGTTCTGCCCCCGGGGAATCAAGCTGCTGCAGGAAGCGGTCTCGCTCTATCGGGGCGAGTTCCTCCACGGCGTCTATCTGCGGGATGCCCTGGGATTTGAGGAGTGGGCCCTGCTGACTCGGGAGCGGCTGGAACGTCGGCTGATTGAGGCGATGGAAAAGCTGGCCCGGGTATATCTGGGACAGCGCAGCTATCAGGAAGGGATTGAACTGCTGTCCCGGCTGCTGGCCCAGGACCCCTACCGGGAGGCCAATCACCGGCTGATGATGCGAATGCTGGCCCGCAGCGGCAAGAAGAACCGGGCCCTGGCCCACTTCCAGCAGGTCCAAACGCTGCTCCGCCTGGAGCTGGATGTGGAGCCGACGGTAGAGACCCGCCGGCTGCACCAGCATCTCCGCGACGCCGCCCCCATGGAACCGCAGCTGCCGGCCCAATTCAACGCTTTCGTGGGACGGGCCGCGGAGCTGCAGGCGATCTCCTCCCGGCTGGCGGATCCCGGCTGCCGGCTGCTGACCCTGCTGGGCCAGGGGGGAATCGGCAAGAGCCGGCTGGCCATTGAGTTCGCCCGGCTGGCGGCCAAAGAGCAGTGGGACCTGTATCCCGATGGGGTCTATTTCATCCCCCTGAGCAGCGTCAGCAGCGTGGAGCCGCTGGCCGAGAAGGTAGCCGCCAGCCTGGGGCTGGCCTTCAGCGGGCAGACCCCGCCGGACGGCATGCTGCTGGCCCATCTGCGGGAGCGGGAGATGCTGCTGATCCTGGACAACCTGGAGCATCTGCTGGAGCCGGGCGCCCGTCTGATCGAGCGGATTCTGCGTGGGGCGCCGGGGGTCACCCTGCTGGTCACCAGCCAGGCGCGGCTGCGGCTGCGGGCCGAGTGGCTGCTGGAGCTGCAAGGGCTGCAGTGCGCCAACCCGGGTCAGGCAGCGCGGGGCAGCGACGCCGACTGGTCCTGCAGTGCCGCCCAGCTGTTCCGGCAGACTGCCAACCGGCTGCGCCCCTCATTTTCCCTGGCTGCCGAGCTGCCCCACGTGTGCCGCATCTGCCAGCTGGTGGGCGGGCTGCCCCTGGGAATCGAGCTGGCGGCATCGCTGATTCTGGAGAGCGACTGCGCCCAGATCGCCGAATCGATGCAGGCGGACCTCAACTTCGTGGCGACCGACCTGCTGGACATCCCCCCGCGCCACCGCAGCCTGCGGGCGATTTTCGAACATGCCTGGGCGCTGCTGGAGGCGCACGACCAGCAGGTGTACCAGCGGCTCTCCTTGTTCCGGGGCAGCTTCACCCAGGAAGCGGCAGAGCTGGTCACCGATGCCACCAGCGATCAGATCAGCCAGCTGCTCGACCGCTCTCTGCTGACCCGGGCGGGCGGCGGACGGTTTGAACTCCACGGCGCCCTGCGCCAGTTCCTGGCGGACAAGATGGGCATCGACCCCTATCCGCCTGCCGCCGGGCCGGTATCCCTGCCCGCTGCCGGCGAACCGGCGCGGTGGGAATGGTACGGGCTGGCCCGGCAGCACAGCCGCTACTTTCTGGATCTGCTCAGCCAGGCGGACAGCCGGCTGCACGGGGCGGAGCAGCATCAGGCGGCCGAAGAAATCAGCGCCTCCTGGGAAGATATCCGGGCGGCCTGGGCTTTCGCGGTGGCCTGGAACAAGCCGGAGGCCGCCGCCCAGGCGCTGCGCCCCTTCTGCCGCTACCTGCTGATCCGCAGCTGGTACGGGCAAGGCGCGGAGCTGACCGCGGCGGCAGCTGAGCGGTTCGCCGCGGCGGCTGATCCGCCGGCGGCAGGCGACCTGCTCTGCGGAAGGCTGCTGGCCTACCAGGGGGAATTTCTGGAGCTGATGGGCCGCCATCAGGAGAGCGTGCCGGTGTTGGAGCGGGCCATGGCGCTGCTGGCCTCCGGGCCGCCGGCATACGCCGCCTTCGCCGCCAATAAGCTGGCTGCCGCCCACTGGCGCATGGGCAGCCTGGAGCAGGCGGAAGCGATCTACCGGCAGCTGATGGACCAGGTCGACCCGGAAGAAGATGCCGATAATGCCGCCCTGGCGGCCGACGGGCTGGGCGTCATCGCCTATCTGCGGGGGGAGTACCCCGCCGCCCAAGAGCATATCACCCGGGGCGGGCAGCTGTGCCAGCGGGTGGGCGATCCCCGGCGCATCGCCCGCAACAGCAATCATCTGGGGCTGGTGATGCGGGCCACCGGCGATTTTCCGGCGGCGGCTGCCAGCTTCAAGAGAGCGATGGCGCTGTTTGATGAGGTGGGCGACCGCTGGGGGGTGGCCTCGGTGGGCAGCAACCTGGGGCTGCTGGCGGAAGCGGCGGGGCAGCTGGATGAAGCCGCCGCCTGCTACCGGCGCAGCTACCGCATCTTCCGCGACATCGGCAATCTGCCGGGGGTGGCCCTGGCGGCCAACAACCTGGGGGTGATCGCCCAGTCCAGAGAGGCGTATCTGCAAGCGGAGCAGCTGTACCAGGAGGCGCTGGCCATCCGGCGGCAGCTCAAGGACCAGGTGGGGGCAGCCCGGTCGCTGACCAACCTGGGCGGCAGCGCCCTGGCGGCTTGCCGCTACGACGACGCCGAACGGTGGCTGCGCCAGGGGCTGGACGCGGCACTGGCGGTTGATTCGCTGCCCACGGTGCTGGAAGCGATCACCGGGCTGTCGGAGCTGCTGCTGATAGAAGGGCATCTGGATGGAGCGGCGGCGGCGCTGAGCTTCGTGCAGGCGCATCCGGCGCTGGTGGCCCAGCTTCAGGGGGAAGTGGCCGCTCAGCTGGGAAAGCTGGAGGGCAAGATGGCAGCGGCCCGTTTTCAGGCGGCGGCCGCCCTGGGGCGGGAGCTGCCCCTGCCGGCGCTGTGCCGCTGCCTGCTGGAAAGAACAGAGCTGCCCCTCGCAGGGGCCAACGGCAGCGGCATCAGCCGGAGCCGCCGCTGAGCCAACGGCCCACCACCCGCGACAACCCGACTCCCTGGGGGATAAAGCCCAGCTTCTGATAGAAGGGCATCGTCTCCCTGCTGGTGAACAGATAGACGTGCTGCCCTGGGACATCGCGCAGCAGCGTCTCGATCATCGCCGTGGCGATCCCCCGGCGGCGGCAGCGGCGCATGGTCCACACATCAACCACGTAGGCGTTGCATACCCCGTCGGAGAGCAGCCGGGCGGTGCCGATGATCTCCCCTTCAACATAGGCGATGCAGCTGGCATAGCTGTTGGCGAAGGATTGGCGCAGCTGTTCCGGGCTGCGGCCGTTGTCAAAGTCGTCGGCGGCCACCGCCCGCTTCATCTCGGCCCAATCAACCCCCTCCAAATGCCTCTGATAGCGTACATCCATATCATCCTTCTCCTGTGAGCCGCCGCGGCTCTGCTGTGCCGGGCCCTGCCGCCAGATGGGGGAGGTCGATCCCAGGGTGCCCCCACATACAGGGCGTGGTGACCCCGGGTCCAGCGGTGAAAAATGGAAAATGACAAACGTCACAAAAAATATGACAACTGTCACACATTATAGATGTAAATTGTCACTTGTTGATAAGCTTCACTGGTTCGATGATAGAGTCAGCTATGAAAAGATCACCGACGACTTGAGCGACTTCTCTCGCGGCTTCAGCAACAAGTTGGTGGTAGCTTTTGTTCACAATCGAATATCGAGTTGGTCCATTTTAAAGGAGGTTACTGTTTTGGCTAGTTTCACTGTTGAACTTCCCACCATGTATGCCGACCACCATGTGGTCGAAGTGCGAAGGCTTTTGTTTGAGCTGACTGGTGTCAAAGATGTTTACGCCAGCAGCGCATTTCACGTCGTCGACGTAGATTACGATGAAGCCAAGCTAGATGCCGAGGCGATCACAAGCGCCCTGGATAAAGCGGGTTATCTGGGTGAGATGCCAGTGGCGGTAGAAGTTGGCGCTGGCAAGGCAAAGGGGAACGGCAGCAAAGCATTTTTCCGTCACACGGCTGCATTCACCCAAACTGGCACGACGGTTGGATTCGCGCAGAAAGTACCTGAGACCGGACGCCCTCTGTGGCCCTGCCCTGGCATGGGTGTGATTCAGAAGGACGAGGAGTATTAGACCATGGCTCGTAAAGAACGTACCCCCCAAGAACGAAGTATTGACCCAGCAGCCCAACAGATGTTGATCCGCGCCGACAAATTGGGCATCGGCACCGCCTTCTCCCGCGCTGACCAGATGCCCGCCTGCAACATCGGCGGCGCCGGCATGTGCTGCAAGATATGCGGTATGGGCCCCTGCCGTCTGACCAAAGAAGGTCACACCGGCGTCTGCGGCGCCACCATCGACACCATTCAAGCGCGTAATTTAGTCCGCTCCATCGCCGCCGGCGCGGCGGCTCACTCTGACCACGGCCGGGACATGGCCTTCACCTTGAAAGCGGTGGCCAACGGCACCGCCGAAGGATACCGCATTAAAGACGTGGCCAAGCTGCGCAATGTGGCGGTCCTCTACGACATCCCCATCGAAGGGCGGGCGCCGGAAGAGATCGCCGATGAGTTGGCCGATCTGTATATCGCCCAGTTCGGACAGCAGCGCGGGGAATTGGCCCCGGTACGGCGGGCCCCCGAAAAACGTCAGGCGATCTGGCGCGAGCAAGGGGTGGTCCCCCGGGGCATCGACCGGGAAGTGGTGGAAGCGCTCCACCGCACCCATATGGGCGATGACCAGGACGCCAACCATCTGATGAACCACGCCATCCGCACCTCCCTGACCGACGGTTGGGGCGGCAGCCTCATCGCCACCGACGTCTCCGATATCTTGTTCGGCACCCCCGCTCCGCTGTTGGGCGAGGCCAATCTGGGCGTGCTGAAAGACGATATGGTCAACGTAGTTGTTCACGGACACGAGCCCACCCTCAGTGAGATGATCGTGGCGGCTTCGCAGGACCCGGAAATCATCGAATATGCCAAGGCAGCCGGCGCCAACGGGGTCAACCTGTCGGGCATCTGCTGCACCGCCAATGAAATCCTGATGCGCCAAGGGGTGCCGGCGGCAGGCAACTTCCTGCATCAAGAGCTGGCTATCATGACCGGCGCCGTAGAGGCGATGGTCGTCGACGTGCAGTGCATCATGCAGGCGTTGGTCAATCTGGCTGACAAATTCCACACCAAAGTGATCACCACCTCTCCCAAGGTCAAGATCACCGGCGCCACCCATATCGAATTCCACGAAACCAGCGCCTACTCCACCGCCAAGCAGATCCTGCGCGAGGCGATCGACAACTTCAAGAACCGGGACACCACCGAAATCCCCGACGTGCGGGAAAGTTTGGTCCCCGGCTTCTCCCACGAATATATCAACTACATGTTAGGCGGCACCTACCGGGCCTCCTTCCGTCCGCTGAATGACGCCATCATGTCCGGGCGCATCCGGGGCGTGGCCGCCATCGTCGGCTGCAACAATCCCCGCGGGCAGCAAGATTACCTGCACACCCATGTGGCCAAAGAGCTGTTGAAACAAGACGTGCTCCTGGTCGAAACCGGCTGCGGCGCTATCGCTGCCGCCAAGTTGGGCATGCTGCTGGGCGAAGCTGGTCTGGACCAGGTTGGCCCCGGCCTGCGGCAGGTATGTGAGACCATCGGCATGCCGCCGGTGCTCCATATGGGCTCCTGTGTGGACAACACCCGCATCCTGACCGTCTTGACCCAGATGGTGGAGGAAGGCGGGCTGGGCGACGACATCGACCAGATCCCGGCAGTGGGGCTGGCGCCAGAGTGGATGAGCGAGAAGGCGTTGGCCATCGCCACCTACTGCGTCGCTTCCGGCGCTTACGTCATCTTCGGGGGCACCTCACCGGTCAGCGGTATGCCCGACAAGATGAGCGACAGCGACCTGGTGTCCAAAATCATCAGCGAAGGGTGGGAAGAGATCTACGGCGGCAAGCTGGAGTTCATCCCCGAGGTCAATGAAATGATCCAGGCGACTCTGGACCACATCGACAAGAAGCGGGCTGCCCTGGGCCTGCCGGAGTATGACCCAGATCGGTTCAGCCGCAGCGGCGACGCTCGCATGCTGGCCCTTGAAGAAATGCCGCTGGCGGATCGCCGCTCAGCAATGTACGGCGTAGCCGCCGACTAGGAGGAGGAGCAACATGTCACGTTATATCGCAACTCGTGCTATTCGCGGTGCGAATGCCCTGGTCGCCGAAGCAGAATTGATGCTGCAGAAGGCGATTGGGGAGAAAGGGGCCGACACACCGGTCGCTTTTCCCAACACCGCTTATTTTCTACCGTTAATCTACGGGATGACCGGCAAGGCTGTCGAGAACCTGGGCCAGTTGGGCCCGATCTTGGAACACGCCAAAGAGCTGCTCCATCCCACCCCTGCCGAATCGAAATGGACCCCCTACCTGGGCGAGACATTGGACTCCGGCATGGCCACCCTGCTGGCGGCGGAAGCTGTGGAAGCGATCCGCTACGTCTACGGGCTGCAGCCTGAGCTGATGCCCGGCTTCAGCCTGGCTGGGGGCACGGCGTACCAGAATGCCGCCCTGGGGATCAACGGCGACGGCCTCAGCGGCCATCTCAACGGCCCCATCGACGACATCCAGCTGCGCTCCTGGGGCATCGCCCTGGTAGACGGCCGTATGCCTGGCTTCGCCGCCATCGTCGGCGCCGCCAAGTCCAACGAAGTCGCCGTGAAACTGGTCCGCGAACTGCAGCGGCGCAACATCCTCACCTTCCTGTGCGGGAATGTGAACGGCCGCTCGATCATCGACCAGCTGAACGAAGAAGGGTTCGAACTGGGGTACGACACCTATACCGTCCCCTTCGGCACCGATACCCTCAGCGCCATCTACGCCCTGGGCTTCGCCACCCGCTCCGCTTTGACCTTCGGTGGTCTGAAAGCGGGCCAGGCCAGCGAAATCCTGCGCTACAACCGGGACCGGGTCTTCGCCTTCGTCCTGGCGCTGGGTGAAGTAGACGACCTCAAATACGCTGCCGCCGCCGGGGCGATCAACTTCGGCTTCCCGGTCATCGCCGACAGCGTCATCCCCGAGATCCTGCCCACCGGTGTGACCACCTACGAGCATGTGATCTCCATGCCTTTCAACGAAATAGACGGCAAAGACGATCTGGAACGGGCCGAGCGGCTGGTGCAGAAATGTATCGAGATCCGCGGCGTCAAAGTCCAGGTCGCCGATGTGCCGGTGCCGGTACCGTACGGCTCCGCCTTCGAAGGCGAAGTGGTCCGCAAGACCAACATGCGGGTCGAGTTCGGCGGTAAATATTCCCGCGCTTTCGAATACCTGCGCATGGTCGGCATGGACGACGTGGTCGACGGGCAGGTCAAGGTAGTCGGCCCGGGAATCGACTCCACTGATCCTCAGGGACATATGGACCTGGGTATCGTGGTAGAAGTGGCCGGCCGCAAGATGCAGGAAGATTTCGAGCCGGTGCTGGAACGTCAGATCCATTACTTCATCAACGGCGCCTCTGGGGTGCAGCATATCGGACAGCGGGATATCGCCTGGATCCGTCTCTCCGACGGGGCGGTCGATAAGGGGTTTGACCTGGAGCATTTCGGCAAGATCCTCCACGCTCGCTTCCATTCCGACTTCGGAGCCATCGTCGACAAAGCGCAGGTGACCATCTACACCGACCCGGATCTGCTGCCTGAGCAGCTGGACCTGGCCCGGGAAGCGTATGACTTCCGCAACAAACGTCTGGCCAACCTGACCGACGATGCCGTGGAGGAGTTCTACTCCTGCACCTTGTGCCAGTCCTTCGCTCCCAACCACGTCTGTGTGGTCAGCCCTGAGCGGCTGGGGCTGTGCGGCGCCTACAACTGGCTGGACTGCAAAGCATCCTTCAGCATCAACCCCACCGGCCCCAACCAGCCGATCAAGCTGGGCAAGACGGTGGATTACGAGAAAGGGTATTGGGAAGGGACCAACGAGTATGCCAAGATCGGCTCCCACGGCGTGGTCGAGGAAGTCTCCATGTATTCCATCATGGAGAACCCGATGACGGCGTGCGGCTGCTTCGAATCGATTGTCATGCTGATCCCAGAATCCAACGGCGTGATGGTGGTCAGTCGTGAAGACACCTCCATGACCCCGGCAGGGATGACCTTCTCCACGTTGGCCGGTATGGCCGGCGGCGGCATCCAGACCCCCGGGGTCATGGGTGTGGGTAAGTTCTACCTGATCAGCCCCAAATTCATCTCCGCTGACGGCGGTTTCAAGCGGGTGGCCTGGATGAGCAGCTACCTCAAAGAGACCATGGCGGACGAATTGGCGGCGGTGGCTATCCGCGAAGGCGATCCCGACTTGATCAACAAGATCGCCGACGAGCGCAGCGTCAGCAACGTAGACGAGCTGATGGCCTGGATGGAAGAACACAACCATCCCGCCTTGATAATGGACCCGATCTTCTAGGCTTCATTTCACCTCTAGCTGCTCCCCGTCCGGGTTCCGGCTCGGGCGGGGAGACAGCCGAGGGTAACATTGAATCAAGGTGCCGGAAGCTGCCTGTATGAATGAAGATGCTGATGCCTCTCCCAGGTTAGTCAGGGATTTGATGACGGTCGGGGTGCCAACCTGTCCGCTGGATACCGCGGTCACCGATCTGACCGGACTGATGCTGGAGAAACAGTTTGAGGGAGTTATCGTCCTGGATGAATTAGGCCACGCCGCAGGTGTGGTCACCTGGGACGAACTGGCGGCCGCCTACGCCGCTGACCGCGCCCAACTGGCCACGGCAGCGGAGATCATGCGCGCCGACGTCCCCCAGGTCCCACCCGATATCCCCTTGACCGCCGCCGCCCAAATCATGCGTGATTGGGGGGTGCGGATCCTGTTTATGATGCACCACGCCGGCGGGATCAATTACCCGGCGGCGATGCTCAGCTACCGGCACCTGCTGCGGCACATCGCCGGCAGAGAGCCGGAAGAGCTGCGGGATTTGGGGATCCGGGCGGCCCGGAAGACGCCGGTGGAGATGTTCATCGAAAGGCGCGACGCCGCTCGTAAGAACGCGGGACACAGCAGCCGCTAGCTGCAATGGGGGGGAACAGCGATGAAGGGAGACAGATCCGGCGCACCTGAACAAACAAACAAGGTGCCCTGCATGGGCACGCGCCGGCAGCGATGGGTGCGGCGGCGGCCCACCCCTTCACCTGCCGGCGAACAGCGACCCTTAGGGACGTAATTTTTTTGGGGGCTGTTCTCGGCTGTTGATTCGCCCGCGAGGCGACAGCCGGGGGAAGCGCCTGACTTTTCAAAACAGGAGTGAGTTCTATGCCAATCGAAATTCCTAAAGACAAATGGCCGGGATCCGTCAGGGAAATCACCCTGGGCGCGACCGCTGCCGACGGCGGTACCCGAACCAGTACCGTCACTGTAGGCGGCGAAAAAGCGCTGCCCTACATGCACTTTGAAGCGCAGATGCCCCACAAACCGGTCATCGCTCTGGAAATCCGCGACCGGCTGCCCGACGACTGGTCGACGCTGCTGCTGGAACATTGGGGCGACACCGCCAAAGATCCGGCGGCCTGGGCCAAAGCGGCGGAAGCGACCGGCGTGGAGCTGCTGCAGCTGACCCTGAGCCTGACCGACGCTGACGGCAACCCCAACACGCCGGAGAACGCCGTGGCTGTGGTTAAATCCGTGCTGGCAGCCACCGGGCTGCCGCTGCTGGTGTTCGGCACCGGGCAGGCGGAGATGGACAACGTGCTGCTGGTGGCCGTCGCCGAAGCGACCCAGGGCGAGCGGCTGGTGCTGGGTATCTGCGAAGATAAAAACTACCGCACCATCGTCGCCGCCGCCATGGCCAACGGCCACCTGGTCAACGGGCGCACCCCGATGGATGTCAACCTCTCCAAACAGCTGAATATTCTGATCAGCGACATGGGGCTGCCCATGGACCGGATCCTGATGGACCCCACCACCGGCGCCCTAGGGTACGGCATTGAGTACGGCTTCTCAGTGATGGAACGGCTGCGCATGGCCGCCCTGCAGGGAGATTCCATGACCCAGCAGCCGATGCTGGTCACTCCTGGCTTTGAAGCGTGGAAGACCAAAGAGTCCAAGGTGGGCAAAGATGTGCCCGCGGAATGGGGCGATTGGCTCAAACGGGCGATCCATTGGGAGACCATGACTGCCACGGCGCTGATCGAATCGGGCGCCGATATCGTAGTCCTGCGCCATCCGGAGAGCGTGAAGCGCATCCGCGTGGCCATTGATGAATTATCCGCCGTTCCGGAAATGGCCTAGCGGCTGCGGTTCAGTAATTACGGAGAAAGAACATGGCATTATCGGGTATTCAAATATACAAAATGCTGCCCAGGACAAACTGCAAAGATTGCGGCTTCCCCACCTGCCTGGCGTTCGCCATGAAATTGGCGGCCAAACAGGTCGAGCTGGCTCTCTGTCCTCACGTCAGCGATGAGTCCAAAGCGGAATTGGCTGAGTCCTCCGCCCCGCCCATCCGGCTGGTCACCCTCAGCGCCAACGGCAATTCGGTCAAAGCGGGCAACGAAGTGGTGATGTTCCGGCATGAGAAGACTTTCTACAACATGCCCGGCCTTTTCCTGCGGGTCAAAGATGACCTCAGCCCAGAGGCAATCAAAGCCGCTATCGCCCCGGCGGAAGCGTTCAAAGTCAACTATGTGGGCATCGACCTGACCATGGACGGCTTCGCGGTGGAATCGGTCTCCGGCGATCCGGCGACCTTCGCCGCCGCCGTCAAAGCGACCCGGGGAGCCACCAAGCGGCCCCTGGTGCTGATCAGCGGCGATGCCGCGGTCATGGCTGCCGGCCTGGAACAGCTGGATGGGGAAGCCCCGCTGATCTGTTCCGCCAACAGCGACAACTGGGAAGCGATGGCTGATCTGGCCAAGAGCCATAAAGCGGCGCTGACCGTCTCCGCGACCAGCCTGGACGAACTGGCTGAGCTGACCGGAAAGATCAGTGCCAAAGGGGTGGAAGATCTGGTCCTGGACCCGGCGTTCCGGCAGCTGAACAGCTCGCTGATCGCCGCCACCCAGATCCGGCGGCTGGCGCTGCGCAAGAACTTCCGCGCCCTGGGCTATCCGATGATCACCTTCCCCGGCGACGCCGGCGATGTGGGCCGGGTCTCGGTGCAAGCCGCCCAGGCGATCGCCAAATACGCCGGCTTCGTGGTCATCGACGAGTTCCTGCCGGAGATGGTCTACCCGCTGCTGGTGCTGCGGCAGAACATCTACACCGATCCGCAGAAACCGATCCAGGTACAGCCTGGGCTATACGAAATCAACAACCCCACGGCCGATTCGCCGCTGCTGGTCACCACCAACTTCAGCATCACCTATTTCAGTGTGGCTAATGAAGTGGAAGGGGCCGGGCTGCCGGCGTGGCTGCTGGTCACTGAGGCGGAAGGGATGAGCGTGCTGACAGCGTGGGCTGCCGGCAAGTTCGACTCCGAACGCATCGCCAAGGATGTCAAACGATTCGGGGTGGCCGAGAAGATCAACAAGAAGCAGATCGTACTGCCCGGCCATGTAGCCGTGCTGTCCGGCGAGCTGGAAGAGGATATGCCCGGCTGGGAAATCCGAGTGGGGCCGCGGGAAGCGGTGGATCTGCCCGGCTTCATGCGCGATGCCCTGTAGTAAAACGAATCTACGGGCCGGTCCGCCTTCAGCCGTTGGCAGACCGGCCCGCCGATGGGAGAAGCATGGCTGAACACACGGTAGTATTCGACGCAGCAGCTGAGGTCTCGGTCCCCAGAGGGACCTTGCTGGCGGACGCCGCCCGCAAGGCCGGGGTGGAGATCTCACAGCCGTGCGGCGGTCAAGGACGCTGCGGGCGGTGCGCGGTTAAAGTCACCAAAGACGGGGTCCGGCGGCGGAGCACCCTGAGGCTGTCGGCTGAGGATGTCGAGGCGGGCTACGCCCTGGCGTGCCAGACGGTGGTGGAAGGGGATACCGAAGTCACCGTCCCCGCCCAGGAGAAGATCGCCCGGCTGCTGACCACCGACCGTACCGTGGCCCAGGTGCAGGTGCCGACCGGGTACAGCGCCGCCGCCGATCAGACGATCAAACGGTTCGGGCTGACCCTGACGCCCCCCAGCATGGTAGACCAGACAGACGATTGGAGCCGGTTCACCGCCGGCCTGCGGCAGCAGGCGGGCATCGAGCTGGGCCATATCTCACTGCCGCTGATGCGCCAGCTGGGCGCTGTCCTGCGGGAAGGAGAATGGCAGGTGACCGTGGTGCTGGATTTGGCCGAAGAGGCCGCCCCGCGGCTGATCGCCGCCCTGCCCGGCCTGCTGCCGGACAGCGCCCCCTTGTGGGGAGCGGCGGTCGATATCGGCACCACCACCGTTTCGCTGTGGCTGGTGGACCTGCTCTCTGGTGAGGTGCAGGTGCAGACGGCGGAGTACAACCGGCAGATCAGCCGGGGTGAGGATGTCATCTCGCGGATCATCTACGGCTCCAAAAACGACGGCGGTCAGGAAATGCGGGGGCTGGTGCTGGAAAGCATCGGCCAACTGCTGGAACGGGGCTGCCGGCGGGCTAAGATCGATGCCTCCGAGGTGATGAAGATGACCATCGTGGGCAACAGCACCATGATGCACCTGCTGCTGGGCATCCCGGCAGCCAGCATCCGATTGTCCCCCTTCGTCACCGCGGTCAACCAGGTGCCCCCCTTCCGGGCGGAAGATGTGGGCATCGGCATCCACCCGGAAGCGACGGTCGACTGCATCCCGGGCATCGCCAGCTATGTGGGCGCCGACATCACCGCCGGGGTGCTCTCCTCAGGGATGGACGATACTGAATCTATCAGCCTGTTCATCGACATCGGCACCAACGGCGAAATCGTCCTCGGTTCCCATGATTGGCTGGTCACCTGCGCCTGCTCAGCCGGCCCGGCGTTCGAAGGGGCCGGGGTGATGCACGGCATGCGGGCCACCCGCGGGGCTATCGAGGAAGTGTGGATCAACGGCAGCACCTATGAGCCCAGTTTCCGGGTCATCGGCGGCGGCCAACCTCAGGGGGTGTGCGGCTCCGGCCTGCTGGCCCTGCTGGCAGAGATGTTCCTCACCGGCATCCTGGACAAGGGGGGCAACTTAAACAGTTCGCTGCCCACCGACCGGGTGCGGGAAGGAGAACACGGCCTGGAGTATGTCATCTCCTGGGGACACGAGACAAAGAACGGAGACGGCCCGGCCAATGACATCGTCATCACCCGGGTCGATGTAGACAACTTGATCCGGGCCAAAGCATCGATCTACGCCGGCTTCACCATCCTGGCGGACAGCGTGGGCTTCCCCCTGGAAGCGGTGGACCAGGTGCTGGTGGGCGGCTCTTTCGGCAAATATATCAATGTGGAGAAGGCGGTGCAGATCGGGCTGCTGCCCGACATGCCCTGGGAGGGTTTCCAATTCCTGGGTAATACCGCCGTCAAGGGCGCCTACCTGGCACTGCTGGACAAGCACGCCAGAGCCCGGATCAGCGACATCGCTTCCAGAATGACCTACATCGAACTGTCGGCAGACAATTCATTCTTCGAAGCGTTTACGTCAGCGTTGTTCCTGCCCCATACCGATATGGACCGTTTCCCCACTGTGGCCAAAGCGCTGCAGCCGGAGCTGGAGACGGAAGAATAACAGTGAGCACGGCGAAAGGACAGATCTAATGAAGCTGAACGCGGTACACGTATTAGTGACCTCGCAATCAACTTATGAAGATGTGGACTGCTTCATTTGGGGCGGCCGTCAGGTTGGCTCCGTGCTGACCATGGAGCTGTTCGACGAGCTGCTGGCCCAAATTCGCGAACAGGGGACTATCCGCCAAATCTACTTTGAAGGAGGCGAAAGCTTCGTCTTCTATCATGCCCTGGAGACGTTCATCGAGAAAGCGGCTGCCGAAGGGCTGATCGTGGGCATCGTCAGCAACGGCTTTTGGGCCACCAGCATCAGCGACGGCCGGGCCTGGCTGCGGCCGCTGATGGCGGCGGGGCTGGACAGGCTGGAGCTGACTGACGCCTTCTTTAAGGGGACGCCGGAAGAGGTGTTTGAAGACCATCCCGGTTTTCAGGCAGCCCGCAAGCTGCGGCTGCAGGCGAGCTTGATCCCGCTGGAAGAGTACGCCGACGATGGCGAGAAAGGGCGGGTGCAGCCGCCGCTGGAGGAAGGGGAAGTCCTGCCGCCGCCGGCAGTTGAGATGGACCTTCCCTGGAGCAGCTTTGACAACTGTCCCAAAGATAAGCTGCACAATCCCGAACGGATCTTCATGGACCCCAAGGGAAACATCCATGTCTGCCGCGGACTGGTCATCGGCAATATCCTTGAGAGGCCGCTGATCAAGATCCTGGGGGCATATATTCCCAGAGAACATCCTGTCGCCGGCCCCTTGTTGGAGGGTGGGCCGGCAGCGTTGGCAAGGCAGTTCAACTTACCTCACAGCGAGGTGTACGCGAATGCCTGCCGTTTCTGCCGCGAAGCGCGGCATCTCCTGAGCCCCCGGTTCCCGGAGATGCTGGTACCAACCCGCAGTTTAGGGCTGGTCTGAGTCGGGCGGAAAACCGAAGCGTGCGCCGGGCTGGTCCCACCGCCGGGCACACGGCAAACGAATTTAGGAAAGGAAGGAACGATGTATATTATTGGCGAGAATATTCATATCATTTCACCCAAAGTCAAAGACGCGCTGCGGGCGAAAGATGCCAGCTTCTTCCAGGAACTGGCCATCAAACAGGCTGAGGCCGGGGCCAGCTGCCTGGACCTCAACCTGGGGCCGCGCAAGAAGGATTGGGAAGAGGTGTTCCCCTGGATGGTGAAGACGGTAGAAGCGGTCTCCGACCTGCCCCTCTGCTTTGACAGCACCAACCTGTTGGGGATCGAAGCGGGCTTGAAGAGCGTCACCAAAGCGCAGCCGATCATCAACTCCACCTCCGCCGAAGCGGAACGGCTGGCCAATGTGCCCCCGCTGGCCAAGAAATACAACGCCCGGCTGATCGCCCTGACCATGGGCAAGAGCGGCATCCCGGTCAGCGCCGACGAACGGGTCAACATCGCCCTGGAAATCTTGATCCCCCGGGCGCTGGAGCTGGACTTCCCCATCAGCGACCTGATCATCGACCCGCTGGTGCTGACGGTATCCGGCTGCCAGGAATACTGCCCCGAGCTGATCGAAGCGGTGCGCACCATCCAGTACGCCTGGGACCCGCCCCCGCCCATCTCGGTAGGGCTATCCAATGTCTCCAACGCCGTGCCTCACAAGAACCGCCCGATCATCAACCAGGTATACTGCGCCATGCTGATGGGCGCCGGCCTCAACATGATGATCGCCGACCCGCTGGACCAGGGTCTGATGGAGACGATCCGCATCCTGGAAGAGCGGGACGAGAGCAGCAATGCCGGCCAGCTGTATCTGAAGATCCACGACCGGGTGGCGGCGATGGAAGAGCCCCAGTTCGAAGACGTGGACATGTCTGATCCGGAGCAGGCGGCGATTTGGAAGACGGTTCAGATTTTATACAACAAAGTGATTTACGCTGATTCCTATCTCGAGCAAGCGGCTGTGTAAAACAGACCCACTGGTTTTTTCGCGCCCGGCACAAGGACGCCATCGGCGCAGCCGTATGCTGCAGGAAGTTTCAGTGAAACGTTCTGTGATTCCCACTATTAATAGGCAGGCATTGGAAAGTCAGTTTCAGACTGTCCACTGCCTGCCGTTTTGTTTTCATGACCCAAGGGAGGGCCAACATGTTAGAACAAGAAAAAGAGAATTTGGACATTGAATCCCTACTGGCCAAGGCGACCAAGCCGGCCGAAGACGCCATGACGCTGCACCCGTTTTATCAGGGGAAGGTAGAGACCTCCCTGAAATGCGTGGTGCGCGACATCAATGATTTTGCTATCTGGTATACCCCAGGGGTGGCGGCGCCCTGCAAGGCGATCGAGAAAGAGCCCGATCTGGTCTACGATTACACCAACAAATGGAACACCGTAGCGGTGATCAGCGACGGCACCCGGGTGCTGGGGCTGGGCGATATCGGCCCTAAAGCGGGGCTGCCGGTGATGGAAGGGAAAGCGCTGCTGTACAAATATCTGGGCGGCGTCGACGGCATCGCCATCATGCTGGACACCAAGGACCCGGACAAGATTATCGACACCGTATTGATGCTGCAGCCGTCGCTGGGCGGGGTCAATCTGGAAGATTTGTCCCAGCCGAAATGCTTCCGCATCCTGGATACCCTGCGGGAGAAAGCGGAGATCCCGGTGTGGCATGATGACCAGCAGGGGACCGCAACGGTGACCCTGGCGGGGCTGATCAACGCCCTGAAGCTGGTGGGCAAGAAGATGGAAGATGTCAGCATCACCTTTGTGGGCAGCGGCGCTTCCAATGTGGCCTGCTCCCGGCTGATCCACAGCTGGGGAGCCGACCCGGGCAAGACCCGGATGGTGGACAGCCGGGGCATCCTGGGGCCGTTCCGGACTGATCTGGAGAAACGGAAGGCGGAATATGTGGACAAATGGCGGCTGTGCCAGACCACCAACGCCGAAATGCGCCAGGGAGGCATCGCCGAAGCGCTGGAAGGGGCCGACGTGCTCATCGCCCTGTCGAAACCAGGGCCGGGGACCATCAAACCGGAGTGGATCGAGCGGATGAACCGGGACGCCATCGTCTTCGCCTGCGCCAACCCGATCCCGGAGATATGGCCGTGGGAAGCGAAAGCTGCCGGCGCCGCCATTGTGGCCACCGGACGCTCCGATTTCCCCAACCAGGTGAACAACTCCCTGGGCTTCCCGGGCATCTTCCGCGGCGCCCTGGACGTCCGGGCCAAGACGATCACCGACGAGATGTGCTTCGCGGCGGCGCAGGCGCTGGCCGACCACATCGGCGACAAGCTGGATGCCGAACATCTGCTGCCCGACATGGAAGATTGGGATGTCTTCGCCCGCGAGGCGGCGGCGGTGGGCATGAAAGCGCAGGAACAGGGGGTAGCCCGTCTCACCAAGAGCTACGAGGAACTGTATCAGGGGGCCCGGACCATCATCGGCAGATCCCGCCGGATGACCCAGGTCATGATGGACGAGGGGCTCATCGCCCCGGCGCCCGAAAGCTAGGAGGCTCGAGATGTACGACTTGATTGTGATTGGCGGCGGCCCGGCTGGGCTGACCGCGGCGATTTACGCGATTCGCAAACGGCTGAAGGTGCTGCTGGTTTCCAAGAACCTGGGCGGCAAGACCAACTTCCATCTGGAACTGCCGGACATGGAAAGCCACATGGTGGTCCGCGGCGCCGAAGTGGTGGACAAATTCAAACGAGAACTGGAATACCTCCGCTTTGCCCACCATCTGGAAGGGGCCACCAAGGTCGAAAAGAGCGACGATGGCTTTGTGGTCCACACCGATGGTGACGGAGAGCTGGAGGCCAAAGCTTTAATCATCGCCACCGGCACCCGGCAGCATCTGCTGGATGTGCCCGGCGAGCGGGAGTACCTCTCCAAGGGGCTGTGCTACTCGGCGCTGAGCTACGCGCCGCTGTTCATCGAGAAAGACACCGTGGTCATCGGCCCTGGCGAGCTGGCCCTGCGGGCGGCGGCGGAGCTGGCCACGGTGGCCCACAAGGTGACCGTGGTGGGGCCCTCCGGCGAGGCGCTGCAGACCCCCTTGGGGCAGAAGCTGAGCCGCTCCGGCAATGTCAAAATCCTGCCGGATTACAAAGTCACCAAGGTGATGGGCAACGGCTTCTGCAGCAAAGTGCGGGTAGCCGGCCCCAATGGGGAGTCCAGGCTCCTGGAAGCGGACGGCACCTTCATCGAGATGGGGCTGACCCCGATGTCGCAGATGGTGGCGGATCTGGTTGATTTGGATGCCAACGGGTTCATCAAAGTGGACAACCACGGACAGACCAGCCAGGCTGGGATATTCGCCGCCGGCGATGTCACCGACTCGTTCGCGGAACAGGTATTGGTGGCTATCGGCGACGGCGCCAAAGCGGCGCTGAGCGCCTTCGACTACCTGCTGCCGACCCTGTAAAGGGCTAATTATGCGGAAAATGCGGCCCATCGGCCTGAAATCAGCGATTTCCCGATGGGTCGCACCATTTTAGGTGACAAATGTCACTTGTTTACATGTTTTCATTGGAGAAAAATAACAGTTATCAGCGGGAATCCTGTTTGATGTACTGAAAAGTGAAAACTCTCTAAACCGGTGCGACGGCAGGTCACACCTTTTCCAGCGAAAATATCTGCCATTTACGAAGTGAATATCTCAATCCTGAGTTCAGTTGTTGGAGAAAGATGATGGTCCAAACCAGTACCAACTCCGCAGAGAAAAAGACCGTCGGGTCAGCAATGGTAGTCGGCGGCGGCATCGCCGGGATGCAGGCCTCTTTGGATTTGGCCGACCAGGGGTTCAAGGTTTACCTGATCGAGACCAAGTCGGCCATCGGCGGCAAGATGGCCCAATTGGACAAGACCTTCCCCACCAATGACTGCGCCATGTGCACCATCTCGCCCAAGCTGGTCGACACCGGCAGGCACCCCAACATCGAAGTGATCACCAACGCCGAAGTGATGGGCATCGAAGGCAAGGCGGGTGATTTTAAGGTTCAGGTGAAGAGAAAGGCGCGCTATGTCGATGTGGACAAATGCGTGGCCTGCGACGACTGCGCCAAAGCGTGCCCGGTGACCATCCCCGACCTGTTCAACGAAGGGCTCTCCCCCCGAAAAGCGGTCTACAAACTGTACCCCCAGGCGGTCCCCAACGCTTACGCCATCGAAAAGCGGGGCACCTCCCCCTGTCAGGACGCCTGCCCTGCCGGACAGAAAGCGCAGGGGTATATCGCCCTGATCGCCGCCGGACGGTACGAAGACGCCCTGCGGACCATTAAGCTGGACAACCCGTTCCCGGCTATCTGCGGTCGGATCTGCAACCACCGCTGCGAGGACGCCTGCAACCGCGGGCTGGTGGACGAGCCGATCAACATCCGGGCGCTGAAACGATTTGTCACCGACCAGGTGTACGCCACCCCGCGCCAGCCGGTGGAACCAGCCAAACGGCTGCATGATAAGAAAGTAGCCATCATCGGCGCCGGCCCCTGCGGGCTGACCGCCGCTCAAGATCTAGTCCGCTCCGGCTTCGGCGTCTCGGTATTCGAGGCGATGCCGGTCGCTGGGGGCATGCTCCGACTGGGGGTGCCCGAATACCGGCTGCCGGCG
>JAHEEY010000334.1 GCA_024640485.1 Chloroflexota bacterium
CGGCTTGACGCTGTTTTCCACCATGGCACGGAAGGCGTACCGGTCGGTCAGCTCCGGGTCAACATCGGAAGGCAGCGCCATGGACATGATGAAATCGATATTAGGCAAAGCGTCGGCCAGCCGGGCCGCTTTTTCCACATCCTCCAAACGGGAGAGGCGACGCTCGCCGCTCTCCAAGTCACGGGTATTGGGCAGGTCGGAGCCGGTGCCGAAATAGGTGCGGTGGCTCTCCAGATACATCCGTGGGGCGCTGTCCCGGCCGCACATGACCACCCGTGAGGGGGCCGTGGTCAGGGCATCCTCCAACAGGGACGGCTGGAAGCGGACCAGATTGCCATCGGTAATGGTGCAGCCGGCAGCGGCCAACAGATCCAACGATTCCGATTCGTGGACGCGGACGCCGGTGCGGCGCAGGATCTCCAACGTAGCCAGATGAATTTCATCCAGCTGAGCATCGGAGAACATGCGGTACCCCGACGGTTTAGGGCTGATGTCAGCCGCCGGAGCGGTTCTTTTGGCAGAGCGTCTGCTTCTGGGCATGATAGCTCCTGAAATGATTGGGTTATTCTGGGTTGGAAAGGGTCAATTATTGGAAATAATCTTTGGGATAAGGGGCGACAATGGGGTCCTCATCCCGAACAGACAAATAGAGCACCGTTTGCCCTGGATAGAAATAGATACCATGGGCCCGGCCGATAACGTAGCCATCATGCTGGGCGCGCAGGATGTTGTTTTCCAACGGCCTGCCCCAGATATCCCGAAGATCGGCCAGCGGATCACCGACTTTGACAATATCGCCGGCCTGCACCAGATGGAGGACCACACAAGGGCGATCGACCCGGGTTGCCGGGCTGCGCCGGGTCCGGAAGCCGGGATCAGCGATCTTGATTCCGCTGATGGGCTCCAGGCCGCCATCCAGCATCCCGGCCCAACGCAGCACATTACGGGTGCCGGCAGCGGCAGCGGCGACGATGGCCGCATCAGGCATCAAGCCGGTGCCCAGCTCAGCTGTGAAGCCGGGCACATGGCCCAGCAGCAGCGCCGCACCCGATGTAGAACGGTGCAGATCTTCTTTGATGTAATGTTTGGCGGGGAACTCGGTGACCACGGTGTGACCGTATGCCTCGATCATGGCATCCTGCCGGGCAGCCAGGGCCACGGCCTTCTTCCGGTTCTCTTCGGCATTTTGGTCAGCCCGATATAGCACCCGATCGCGGAAGACGAAAGAGATAGATCCGATAGAAGCATTATGAAAGTCGATCATGTAGTCGGCTGTTTCCAGCAGTGAATCGAAGAGTCGGGCAAAGGCGAGCTCCACCGACGAAGGGGCTTCTTTGTCGGGGTCCTGGGGCTTGGGCGGCTTTCCGTCCGGCCACATCCGGTTGGGGTTCTTGGGCAGATGGTAGGGAACATACTGCTGGGTGCGCAGCCCTGCCGGGCTGAGGGCGGGGATGGCGACAATGGTGCCGCGCAGCCGGTCAACCAGCTCCTGGGTGATCAGCTGGTAGAGCACCGACGGCCCGGCATGTTCAGGGCCGTGAATGCCAGCGGTCAGCCAGATGCAAGGGCCGTCCGCTTTCCCCTGAGCGATGATC
Organism: Chloroflexota bacterium; assembly: GCA_024640485.1. Lineage (GTDB taxonomy): Bacteria > Chloroflexota > Anaerolineae > Promineifilales > Promineifilaceae > JAHEEY01. The sequence goes on from JAHEEY010000334.1 coordinate 1,596, forward strand.
ACCGGCATGAAATCAACGTGGCCAGTTGGATGGGTGATGGCATCCCAACGGCCGTACTGGATGGTTCCGGGAACAGCCGCAGCGGTGCCCAGGGTGACTCGCTTCGCCATGGTATTCTCCTATCAATCGTCAACTATGCTTTGGCGGTAAGAAATGCGCCGCGCCTGCGCGCGGATTGGGTCGCGTTTCCCTAATCGGGTTGGGCGCCCAGCTGAACTGAAATGCGACGGGCCGCGGACAGCACCAATTCGGTGATCGCCGGGAGCCGCTGATCAGTCAGGCGCAGGGTCGGCCCAGCCAGGCTGATGACACCGGCGACATCGCCATCAAAATCATATAAAGGAGCGGCAACGGCACGCAGCCCCATTTCCAGCTCTTCGTCAACCACAGCAAAGCCCTGGACCCGCACCTGGTCCAAAGCGCGGTGCAGCATATCCATGGAGGTAATCGTCTTGGGGGTAATGGCTGCCAGAGGCTGCGGCAAGATGCTTTCCACCTCGTCCCAATCGAGGCTGGCCAGCATCACTTTCCCGGTGGAGGTGGCGTAGGCCGGCCAGCGGGTGCCGATGGTCTGGCCGCCGCTCATTACATGGCCGCCGCTGATCTCATCCAGGATGAGCATTTCATGGCCGGTGAGCAGCTCCAAGGATGCCGTTTCACCAACGGAGGCGACCAACGCTTTTAGTTCAGGCCGGCTGATGGAGCGCAGATCGTTGGACCGCAGCGCCCGCCCGCCCAGCATGACGATCGCAGGCCCCAGCTGGTAGGCGTCAGACTGGTTATTACGGGTGATCATCCCTTCGCTTTCCAGAGCGGTCAGCAGCCGGAAGGTGGTGGTCTTGTTCAATCCGACTTCCTGGGTAAGCTCCGTCAGCCCCCATTCCGGCCGCTGATCGGTGAACACTTTCAACAGCGAAACCGCCCGCAAAACAGCCTGGGTACCGGGATATGGTTTTGTCTGAGCCAAAAGAATTCTCCTAGAGGTAGCCGAGGTTTCATAATATGAAACGTAATTTCAAGAACATTGACGATTATATCAGGCATTGTTATATTTTCTAGGGTTCTCCATTTCCCTCGGTAGACAATCAGCCGCTCACCCACAGGCAGTGAGCCACCCTGGTTTATCGTATGCGGCAACCACACCATAGAGGTAACCATATGAAAGCGGCAGTATTCTTTGAATGCGGCGGAGCGGAAAAGATTCAGCTCGCCGAAATTGACACGCCCCAGATCCAACCGGACCAACTGCTGCTAGCTGTGAAAGCGGCCGCGCTCAACCATCTGGATTTGTGGGTGCTGGCAGGGCCTGCCGGCGAAGGGGCCAAATTCCCGGGCTGCGGCGGCGCCGACATGGCCGGCGTGGTCGTCGAGGTAGGCAGCGCGGTCAGCGGATTCGCGGTCAACGATCGGGTGCTGGTCAACCCTAACCTCTCCTGCGGTAGATGTGCCCAGTGCATCGCCGGCGAAGAGAGCTTATGCCCCGATTACGACATCCTCACCGGCGGATTCGCGGAATACGCGGCGGTTGCCGCCAACAAGGCGATGAAGATCCCGGATCACCTGTCATTCACCGACGCGGCGGCGGTACCGCTGGTTTTCCAGACAGCATGGCGAGCGTTGATCAGCCAGGCCAAAATCCGGCCTGGAGAAGATGTCCTGATCCTGGGCGCCAGCGGCGGGGTGGCATCGGCGGCGATCCAAATCGCCAAATTATCCGGCGCCAACGTGATCGCGGTCACCAGCAGCCCGGAGAAGATGACCCAGGCAAAAGCGTTGGGCGCGGATGAAGCGGTCAACCGGCTTGAGGGGGATTTTTGGGGGGCGATCAGAGAATGGAGCGGCGGCCGCGGGGTGGACGTGGTGGTAGAGAATGTAGGGGCAGCCACCTGGGCCGGCAGCATTGACAGCCTCAAGAAAGGGGGCCGGTTGGTCACCTACGGCCGCACCACCGGCCGTATCGGGGAAACCAATATCTCGACCCTCTTCTGGAACCAGCTTCATCTCATCGGCAGCACCATGTCGAACCAGCGGGAGTTCAGCGAAGTGATGAACTTGATCTTCCAGGGCAAGCTGCAGCCGGTGATTGATTCGGTCTATCCTTTGTCGGAAGCATCAGCGGCGTACGCCCGTCTCAAATCGGGGCGGCAGTTTGGCAAGGTTGTTATTCAAGTGGGCCAAGACGCCGGATAGCCGGCAGCGAGCAAACGTCTTCTCAGATAAAGAAATAGGACCCATGAAAATCAGAACCAAATTCCCTCATAAGATTCGCGAGATCGAAAATGAATGGATTACTTTGTCCGACGGCACCCGGCTGGCGGCCCGTATCTGGCTGCCGGAAGATGCTGAAGAAAAGCCGGTGCCGGCCATATTTGAGTTTCTGCCGTACCGCAAGAGCGACGGCACCGCTCATCGGGACGCTCTGCGCCAGCCCTATTTCGCCGGACATGGGTACGCCGCGGTGCGGGTAGATATCCGCGGCACCGGCGAATCAGACGGCATCCTGTATGATGAGTATCTGAAGCAGGAGCAGGATGATGCCCTGGAAGTGCTGGCCTGGATAGCTGACCAACCGTGGTGCGACGGCAGCATCGGTATGCACGGCATCTCCTGGGGCGGCTTCAACAGCCTGCAGGTGGCGGCGCGGCAGCCGCCGCAGCTGAAAGCGATCCTGGTGATCGGATTCACTGACGACCGGTATGCGGACGACGTGCATTATATGGGCGGCTGTGTCCTGGGAGTGCAGATGCTGGCGTGGTCGTCGGTCATGTTTGCCTACAACGCCGCCCCACCCGATCCCCGGCTGGTGGGCGACCGCTGGCGGGAGATGTGGCTGGAGCGGATGGAGAAGACCCCGCCTTATGTGGAAACGTGGCTGAGCCACCAGCGCCGGGACAGCTATTGGAAGCACGGCTCTGTAGGGGAAGATTACGACGCTATCAAAGTACCGGTCTACGCGGTGGGCGGCTGGGCCGACAGCTACAACAATTCGGTCCCCCGCCTGCTGGCGGGGCTTTCGGGTCCGCGAAAGGGGCTGATCGGCCCCTGGTGCCATACTTTCCCAGAGATGGGGCCGCCCGGACCGGTAATCGGCTTCCTGCAGGAAATGGTCCGATGGTGGGATCATTGGCTGAAAGGGATCGATACCGGCATCATGGATGAACCGATGGTCCGCAGCTGGATTCAGGACAGCGTGCCGGTAGCTGTCAACTACAAGGAACGTCCGGGGCACTGGGCCGCGGATCGCTCCTGGCCATCACCCCACACTCAGGAACAGACCCACTTCCTCAACCACAACGGCGGCGCGGCAACGTTGGATCAAACCGCCCACCAGGAAGCAGCGGTATCGTTCAAGGGGCGGCAGAGCCATGGGCTTGACGGCGGCCAATGGGGCGCTTACGGGCAGCCGGGTGAATATCCCGGCGACCAGCAGGCGGCGGACGGGGAATCACTCTCCTTCACCAGCGCTCCGCTGGCAGCGCCGGTAGAAATTCTAGGGTATCCCGAAGTAGATCTGACCCTGGCGGCCGATCAACCCGACGCCCTGGTGGCGGTGCGGCTGTGTGATGTGGCCCCAACCGGGGCATCTGCGCTGGTCAGCTACGGGCTGCTCAACCTGAGTCATCGTGAGAGCCACGAGTTCCCCGCCCCCCTGGAGCCGGACCAACGGTACCAGGTGACAGTGCAGCTGAATGTGAGCGGCTACAAGCTGCCGGCAGGACACCGCTGGCGAGTATCGGTCTCGCCTACGTATTGGCGCCACGCCTGGCCATCACCGGTTCCAGTCACCCTGACCCTATTCACCGGCGAAGGGTGCCGGCTGCGGCTGCCTGTCCGACCGCCCCAGGTGGCTGACGGGGAACTGCCGCCGTTTGCTCCGGCAGAGAACAGCCCGCCGCTGGCAGCTAAACAGCTGCGCACCGCCGCCCT
>JAHEEY010000335.1 GCA_024640485.1 Chloroflexota bacterium
GGGACCAGGCGATCGCCCTCAGCTGGACGGACAACAGCGATGACGAGAGCGGCTTCGCGGTGGAGCGCTCTGCCGGCGGCATCAGCGGCTGGATCGAGATCGGCAGCGCCGCCGCCGACCAGAGCAGCTACCAGGACAGCGGCCTGGACTGCGGATTGACCTACAGCTACCGGGTGCGGGCGTTCCGGGCCGCTGACGGCGCTTATTCCAGCTACACCGACATCGCCTCCGCTTTCAGCGGCCTCTGCCCGCTGGAAGCGCCCTCGGAGCTGAGCGCCGTGGCTGTTTCGGGCAGCCGGATCGATTTGAGCTGGCAGGACAACAGCAGCGGCGAAAACGGCTTCACCCTGGAACGCATCTGGAGCCAGGGGAGCGAATGGCTGACCCTGGTCAACCTGCCCGGCGACAGCAGCAGCTACAGCGACCATTCGGTCAGCTGCGGCCAAAGCTACCAATACCGGGTGCGGGCGTTCAACAGCATCAGCGGCTATCTGTCGGCTTACAGCGACCCGGTCACGGTGGAGAGCCTACCCTGCTTGCCGGTGGTCCCCAGCGGCCTGACCGGCGTGGTGATCTCCAAAACGGAGGTGCTGCTCAGTTGGGCCCAGCTGGAGCCGGCAGGGCTGGATGTGCATGTGGAGCGGAAGCTGCCGGATGGGGATTGGTCGGAGATCGGGGCTGCCGGCGTGGGCCAGCAGTCGTATGTGGACAGCCAGCTCAGCTGCGGGCTGCAGCTGGGTTACCGGGTCCACGCCTACCGGCTGTCGGACGGCATGGAATCGGCGCCCAGCGTGACGATCGATGTGGCCCTGGAGCCGTGCGACGGGCCGGCGGAGTACCTGCTGTACCTGCCGCTGATCGCGGCCGCCAGCGACGAGCAGGAAACTGAGGTTTCCCAGGGGCGGCCTCGGCGGCGCTGAGACCGAGGCCCGTTTTGGGGGAGTTCGTTTGCCCCCCCTCTGTTGGTGGGAAGGGTGACCTCATCACCCGACCCTCGACGGTTGCCGGGATGAGATGGATGGTCGGTTCTACCGCCGCCGCTCATCCCGGCGATTTTGTTTGGGGATGAGCGGCGCTGTTTTCGCGATCTGAGCCGCCGGCTACTCCAGGCTCATGGCCACATCTTTATAGACGCGGGCATCGACTTTGTAAGTGGCGGTGCCGGTGCAGTGGGTCTCCGACTTCTCATCCTGGCCGTCGATGGTGAAGACGGTTGCCTCGGTGGTGAAATCGACGGTGTAGTCAGCGGTTCCGCTGAGCTTCCACATGGGCTGATCCTCCGGCAGGTTCTCGGACACGATGGTCGCGGTGGCCTCATTGCCAACGTACTCGAGGGAAGTGAAGGTCATATCGGCGCCGATCGTACCGTATATACTGAGCGCTGCCGAGCAGCCGGCCAGCAGGATCACCGACAGCAGCAGCCCGCTGATGCCGGCGGCTGGGAATTTGCGCCGGTAGCGCCAGCCAACCGTGCCCGGCAGGACCATGGCCACCACACCAAGCATCGAGAGCCAGCCGGTCCTGGCAGGCGCCGGCGCTCTGGTATCAAGGTTCTGCCACTCAAACTGAGCCTGCAGCTTGAGATCCTCAGCGGTCTGCAGGGCGGCACCCTCAAAGGTGATCAGCGTCCCGGCCACCGCGGCGACATCTTCCGACAGCCGCTCAGGGGTTAGAGACCAGCTGTAGCCCCCACTGGCTTCTTGTTTGAAATCGCCCATGAGTGAGCCGAAGGAGAGGAACATCAGCAGCTGTTCACTGTTCAGCTGGCTCCCTTCGCTGTCGCTGACGCAGCTGATGTCGCCGCCGACCCGCTCTTTGGGATAGAACACCCAGGCGCCGCTGAGATCGATCTGGTGGATCTCCGCCTGGAACAGCTCGCCGCCGGCCTTACCCATGGCCACAATGCGAATGCTGGGATGTCCCATGGCGGCATGAACCGGCTGCAGCCACAGCTCTTTGGCGCCGTCGTGGAATTGGGGGGCGCCGTCGCCCAGCCGGTACCACAACGGTGCACCGGGCTGGATTTGAATGGCGTAGGGCATCCCGGGCACTCTGCCGTCGCGGCCGCTGGTCAGGGTCAAGGGGTAGACGCCGTCTTTCTCCAGGGGGACGCTCATTTTCAGCGTCTGGGAGTGGTCGTCACTGCTGGGTTCCGTCTGCGGCGGGGTGCCGGTCTTTTCCAGCTCGAATTGGCTGTTATTGGTGGCATATGCCCGGATGTAGTCGCCGATGCCGATACCGCTGGCGACCGGGCCGGCCAGGGGCATAGTGAGGTTGGCCCTGTCAGGGGCGGCGCCCAGCAGATATTTGGCGTAAGCGTCCAGGTTGGCGCTGAGCTTCTCCTGAGCGCTGCTGTCGGCATAGGGGTAGCTGCCCTCATTGACCGCGCTGATGAAGGAGGCTTCGCTGAGGGGGCAGATGATGGGGTCATCGCACATGTTCAGCCGGACCAGGGTCCCCTGGATGTAAAAATCGTGGTACCACTGGTAAGGGGCTTTCTGGAGCAGCAGCTCGCTGCCGGACGAGGAAATGCCGTATGTCTCGGCGTTGACGGTGATGTAGTCGGGGTCAAAGCTCATGACCATGTTTTCGGCGGAGGCCTCGATCCACCAGCGGCGGCTGCCGCTGAGCATGGCCACGGTCATATTGACCTCTTCATCCTGAATCCAATGGGCCAGCTCGTGGAGGGTGTCGTACCCTTCCCCGCTCAAGGCGGACTGGGCGGCGTCCAGGGGCAGGTAGACGTTGCCGCTGACGAAGCTGTACATGGGATCATCGGAGACGGTCTTAATGACCACCTCCATCGGCGCCCGCCAGTCGATGGCCGCCGCGGTGAAGCCGATCTGCTGGTAATGCTTCATTGACGCTTCAATGGCGTCGGCGATGCTGTCGGCAGCCGCTTCGGTGAGGCCGACGCCGGCAGAGACAACCAGGACGGTGTGGTCGGTGGACTGCCGGCAGATCACGCCGTTCTCAGCCGATTTCAGCACGCTGCAGGCTGCCCGGCCAGGCGCTGGTTTGGCCAGCCGCCCTTGAGCGGCAGCAGCCCCTTTGGGGGCCAGCAGCACGTAGACCCGGGACCCTTCTGTGGAGAGGGAGCCGATGGGCTCCACGCCGTCGATGGCGGTGGGGCCAAGCCGGACCGGCGCTTCCAGGAAGCCCGCTTCCACTTCGGCGCCGGTGTTGATCAGGAACTGGTTGTCGATAAAGACCGCCAGGATCGATTCGGGGTTGTCGGCGGGCAGCCGCAAGGTCACCCGACCCTGGCTGTCGCTCTGCCCCTGGGCCGCCAATGAGAAGAAGGGGGAAGCGATCTGGTACTCCGCCTCGATAGCGGCCCGCCAGGCGGGATCGATCTCATGTTCGGTGACCAGGGCGCCGGTTCCTTCAGCTACCATACCCTCCGGCAGGGCCAGGGTAATGCCGGCTGGCCCCTGGGCTGGGCCGGCGGCGGCGGCGATATCGGTGACCGGGCCATTTTGGAATGAGAGCGGCGGCAGTGGTTCCGGTGTGGGCGTGGGGGGAATTTCGGTGGGAGCGGCAGCCGGGATGTCGGCGGTGGGAGCGGTCGCGTCGGCGGCGCTGACGTTGGAACCCTGGGACGAGGCCGGCTCCTTGGCGGGCTTCTCGGCCGGTACCAGCGACTGCCGGCAGCCGACCACAACAGTCAACAGCAGACCTAGCAGGATAAAGCTAGGCAAAAGACGCTTGATGTTCAGGCGCATGGAACCCCTCCTATTCAATTGGTCAAAAGTTGTATCGCTGCAGGGCCCGGCCCCTGGCTACGCGCCCCTGTCCAGCGAATCGACGGCCTCTTTCATACGCCGCAGCGCTTCAGCCAGCTGCGAACGGGGACAGGCGATGTTGAGCCGTTGGAAGCCGTCGCCGCCCTGGCCAAAAATGTAGCCGTCATCGAAATACAGCCCCGCCTTCTCCCGCCACAGCGTCTTCTGTTCGCTGCTGCTCAGCCCCAATCCCCGGCAGTCGATCCAGACCAGGTAGGTCCCTTCCAGGGGTGACACCTTCAGCTGGGGCAGATGCTGGGCGAGGTAATCGCACAGGAATTGGAAGTTATCGGCCAGATACACCAGCAGCTGCTTCAGCCACTCCTCGCCGTGGTTGTACGCCGCGACCAGGCCGACGATGCCGAAAGCGCTGATACCCAGGGTGCCGTGGGCTTTCATGGTGTCGGTGTAGCGGGTCCGCAGCTTCTCGTTGGGAATGATGATCGCCGAGGTCTTCAGCCCGGCTAAGTTGAAGGTCTTGCTGGGGGCGATGCAGGTGATGCTGTTTTGGGCGAACAGGGGTGACAGCGACGCGAAGGGGGCGAAATCGACGCCGTTGAGGATCAGGTCGCCGTGGATCTCGTCGGCGATGACCAGCACGTCGTTGTCCTGGCATATTTGGCCGAATCTGCGCAGCGCTTCACGGCTCCACACTTTGCCCACCGGGTTGTGGGGATTGCTCAGGATGGCCATCTTGACCCTGGGGTCGCTGGCCTTTTGGGCCAGATCGTCGAAATCCATCTGATAATTCCATCCCTGGTGGATCAACGGGTTGTCGACCACTTCAAAGCCGCTGTTCTCAATGGACTTTTTAAAGGGGTAGTAGACCGGCGGCTGGATCAGCACCTTGTCCCCTGGGGAGAGGAACGCCCGCAGGGCCATGTAAATAGCCGGTACCACGCCGGAGGTATTGCAGATCCACTCTTTCTCGATGGACCAATCGTGGCGCCGTTTGACCCAGCCGATGACGGCATCAAAATATTCGTCCGTTTGCCCGGCATAGCCGAAGATGCCATGCTGCGCCCGGGCCACCAGGGCGTCGATCACCGGCTGCGGGGTCTTGAAATCCATATCAGCCACCCACATCGGGATCGCTTTGGCTTCCCCCAGGAACATGTCGGTGTGACGGGCGTTCAGCTCCTCGTCGGCCTGGTAAAACTCCCACTTGGTTGAAAACGTGTTTCTGCGGTCAACCATGGCGTCAAAGTCGTATTTCATGATGTGTGATCCCCTTCGATGTTTCTTTGAATGTCAGCCAAAAGATACCAAACCCGATGGGATTCGCCAAACCTTATTCGACGGTTGGCGGAGTCGGTCACGATTGGCTGGCTGACGGCGGGTTTTCCTGAAGCCAACTGGCGATATAGCTGTTTTGAATCCGCCGCCGTCCGACCATGTCGCAGTACGCCTGGAACGCCTCCGCCACGGCGCTGGTCTTCATCGCCGGCAGCAGCGGCAGCGCCAGGGCGGCGAAACGGGCCTGGTCGCTGTTCAGGGCCAGGTAGTCGCGGAAGAGCCAGGCGCTTGAACGACTATACGAATCGTTGTAGACCCGCCAGTGGAGCAGTTCATCCAGCTCGGCAGCAGTGGCGGCGATCAGGGACATCTGGGCATCGCTGATGGCGCCGGATGCATCCACGGCTTCCAGGGCGGCGGCGATTTTTTGAGGCAGATCTTTGAGCCGCTGGCTGTAGTTTTCGGGTGTATCGGTAAACATGAAGCACACTCCTGCTGCC
>JAHEEY010000336.1 GCA_024640485.1 Chloroflexota bacterium
GAGATCGAGCGGTTCAAGGGGGAGAATGACCGCTGGTTCGGTATGGCGGCGGGGGCCGCCCGGCTGCAGGCGATCAATATCCCGCTGCTGGCGCTGCTGGCTAATATGGGGATGGTGCTGATCATCTGGTACGGCGGCAGGCAGGTGATCAACGGCCAACTGACTATTGGTGAATTGGTGGCTTTTTCTACCTATCTGGGGCAGTTGGTGAGGCCGGTGCGGATGCTGGGGATTGTCATCCCGGCGATCGCCATGGCCACCGCTTCGGCGGAGCGTATTTTCGAGATCCTGGACAGCATTCCTGACGTGGAGGATATGCCCGGGGCGGTCCAACTGAAAATGGTTGGGGGGCATGTTCGTTTTAATCAAGTCTCTTTCGCTTATGCCGGCAGGCGTACGGTGCTGGATCGAATCAGTTTTGAAGTGAATCCAGGGCAGATCGTGGCGCTGTTGGGGGCGACGGGATCGGGTAAATCGACGATCACCAGCCTGCTGCCCCGGTTCTATGATCCGACAAAGGGCCAGGTGCTGATCGATGGGCAAGATATCCGGCAGGTGACGGTGGACTCGCTGCGAGGGCAGATCGGGATCGTGCTGCAGGAGACCACGTTGTTCGCGGCTACCATCCGGGAGAATATCGCCTTTGGCAGGCCGGACGCTTCTGATGCGGAAATTGAGGCGGCGGCGCGGCAGGCGCAGGCCCACGGGTTCATCAGCCAGCTGCCCAACGGGTATGAGACCCGGGTTGGAGAGCGGGGGGCGACGCTTTCGGGGGGGCAGAAGCAGCGGCTGGCCATTGCCCGGGCACTGCTGACCGACCCGCGGATCTTAATCCTGGATGATGCCACCGCCAGTGTTGATACCGAGACTGAACGGCTGATCCAGCTGGCGCTGGACAAACTGATGGAGGGGCGGACCACATTCGTGATCGCCCACCGGTTGAGCACGGTGCGCCGGGCAGATTTGATCCTGGTGCTGGAGCGAGGCCGGGTGGCGGCCCAGGGGACGCATGAGTCGCTGCTGGCTGATTCTTCCCAATATGCTGAAATTTACCAGCGGCAGCTGAGACCTCAGGAAGTTGAGCCTGCCGGAGAGGCGTACGAAAGGTTGGCGGAAAAAGCGGGCTCGGCGGCGCTGGAACCCGACTCAGCCGGTGACGGGGAGGGGAAATGAGCTTTTCTATCGGATCAACCAGCCCGAACATGGGGCCGCGGGGGGTGCTGCGCAATTTTGGCCAGGAGGAAAAGGGGCGGGCATTCAACCGGCAGGTGATCGTACGGATGATGGGCTTTCTGCGCCCGTATTGGCGGCAGATGACTCTCTCACTGATATTGATGCTGGTGGTGACGGCGCTGACCCTGCTGACCCCCTATTTGATCAAAGAGGCGATCGACCAGCATATCGTCAGCGGCGACGCGGCGGGATTGGGGCGTATCGCGGGGCAGACGGCGCTGGCTTTTGCCGGGCTGTATGCCGCCACCGCCGGGCAGAGCTATCTGCTTTCATGGGTGGGTCAGCGGGTGCTGGCAAACATGCGGGAGCAGCTGTTTGGCCATCTGCAGCAGCTGCCGTTGGGATATCACGATACCCATATCATCGGGGTGACGGTGTCGCGGGTGATCAATGATGTGGCGGTGATCAACGAGCTGCTGTCCGAAGGATTGATCTCGCTGCTGGGGGATCTGCTGATATTGATCGGGATCATCGTGGTGATGCTGTCGATGAGCCCGCAGCTGGCGCTGTACACCTTCACGGTGCTGCCGCTGATGGCGATCGCCACAATCCTGTTTTCCCGGCAGGCGCGGGTGGCGTTCCGCAAGACCCGGTCCACGGTGGCGGCGATGGTGGGGGATCTGGCGGAAGGGATCTCGGGGATGCGGGTGATCCAGGCGTTTGTTCAGGAAGAAGTGGCTCGCGACAGGTTCGACGAGATCAACGACGCCAACCGGAATTCTCATGTGAACGCGATGGCGCTCTCCTTTGTATTCCTGCCTTCCATCGAATTCTTGGGGATGCTGTCCACGGTGATCGTGCTGTGGCTGGGCGGGCTGGCGGTGGGACGGGGGGAAGTTACTTTAGGGGTGCTGGTGGCGTTCCTGGCGTATGTGACCCGTTTCTTCCAGCCGATCCAGGAGATGAGCCGGCTGTATACCACCATGCAATCGGCGATGGCGGGTGGGGAGCAGGTGCTCAAGCTTTTGGACAGCCAGCCGGACGTGGCCGACAGGGTTGGGGCGGTGGAGATGCCGGCTATCGCCGGGAAGGTGGAACTGCGGGATGTCTGTTTCAGCTACCGGGAAGGGGCGCCGCAGGTGCTGCATGATGTCAATGTGACCATCGAGCCAGGGCAGACGGTGGCGCTGGTCGGGCCGACGGGGGCCGGCAAGAGCTCCATCGCCAACCTGGTGGCAAGGTTCTACGAAGTGGACAGCGGGGCGGTCTTGATCGATGGGATTGATGTGCGTGACATGACCCAGCACTCGCTGCGCCGGCAGACGGGATTGGTGCCGCAGGACCCGTTCTTGTTCTCAGGGAGCATCGCTGACAACATCCGTTTCGGCCGGTTGGGGGCCAGCGATGAAGAGATCGCGGCAGCGGCGGCGCTGGCAAATGTGGCCCCATTCGTCCAAGATCTGCCGGATCTGTATGAGACCGAGATCATGGAGGGTGGGGTTAACCTGTCAGTGGGGCAGCGGCAGCTGATCTGCATCGCCCGGGCGGTGCTGGCGGACCCGCGTATTTTGATCTTGGATGAAGCCACGGCCAATGTGGATACGGTCACGGAAGGGATGATCCAGGAGGCGCTGGACCGGCTGCTGTCGGGACGGACGGCATTGGTGATCGCCCACCGGCTGAGTACCATCCGGCACGCGGATTTGATCTGCGTGGTGGACGACGGCCGCATCGTGGAGCGGGGCAGCCATGACGAGCTGTTGGCAGCGGCTGGGGTGTACCGGGAGCTGTATGAACGGCAATTTGTGGCGCTGGAAGCCGGCGCCTAAGAGGCAGCGCAGCTAACAGAATGAGTGACGGCGCTTCCGTGTCTGGGGATACGGAAGCGCCGTTTTAGATCTACGCTACGGGCGATGGGCCAATTGGCGCTGCTGGCTGGTGTACCAGTAGTAGGCCAGCATGCCGATAACCAGGATGAGCAGCAGCCATTCTTCTGGTTCGGGAACGCCGGTGATGGTAGCGGCTGCGGTTTCGCCGATCTCTTCATATTCCCGCTCAAAGCGGTCAGAGCGGGTTTCCAGCTGGTCCAGCAGCCGCTGCTGCCGCTCTTCCACCAGGACGATCATGGAGGAGTAGGGGGTGACGATACTGTTCTCTATGGCGATCTCGTGGAGCTGATCCAGGGTGTCCAGCTCGGTGAGGGCCAGGGTGGCGTCGAGCTGCTCCCGCTGGGCGACCATTTCCGCCAGGATGAGCCGGCGGGCGGCAAAGGCGGCCATGCCGGGGTCGGTGGTTTCCGCGATCCGGGGATCGACGGAAGACATTGATTCGACCACTTCGTCGGGGGCGCTCATCCACATGTAGCCGTCGACCAGGTCGGAGCGAATGCCCATTTCGGCAGAGATGGCGGCGCTGGAGGAGAGGCCCAGGGCCAGCCGGCTGATCGCTTCGCGAACGGAGCCGGCGATGCCACCGCCGCTGGCTTGAATCGCCTCCACGGTTTCATCGTCGTAGCCCAGGGGGAAATCTCCGCCCAGGTGAACCATCCAGACGGGGGCGTTGGGGATGGGGACTTTGAAGCCGCTGTCATCTAGTTCGTAGCCGGTGCCGTCGGTGAGGATGAAGACAGCATCGTAAACCCGCCGCTGCTGGAGCTGATCGAATTGGATCAGCAGTTGGGCCGCGTTTTGGCCGCCCATATAGACGATATTCTGGGGGTCGAAGTCGGCCAGGGGCATGATGGTTGCGGGCTCTCCCAGATAATCGGAGGCGGTGAGGTAAAGATCTACTTTAGCGGCCAGATCGCCGAGCTGTCCCAGGGCTGATTCGACTTCATCGGCGTAATCCAACATGCTGTGGGAGCGGTCCAACACGGCGGCGATCTCCAGTGGTTGATTGATCTCGGGCATCTGGTCTTGGGGCCAGGGACGGACCAAGACAGCCTTGCCGCCGGGGAAGTGGACCAGATGGGTCTGGGGTTCGACGGATTCGGCTGACGACAGGGCCTCGGGCAGCCAGCTGCCTTGGTCGACAGCCAGCGGCTGATTGTCGAGCGACCGTTCGGTGTCTTCATCCCAGTATACGTTGCGATGTTCGGCCAAATGGGGCAAGGGCCAGCTGCCGCCAGCGGCCATCACCTGGTAGGTGAGCCACATATGGAGGGGAGGCCCGTCCTCAATGGACTCGGGGCTGATGCTGTTGTTGTCCCAGGTAACCCGCTGGGGTTCGACGGGGAACACCCGCAGCCGGTATTGGCGGGGGCCGATCTGTTCCACCAGCGCGGGATCGATCTGGCGCTGGAGGACTTCACTGCGGTAAAGGGTTTGGGCAGCGCCGCGAGGGGAGACGCGGTAAGGGAACCGATCCGCCCGGTCGTCGCTGTCGCCCAGCCAAAGGCCGGTGATCACAGCTGATTCCGGCAGGCTGAAGTAGTAGACCACCTCCTGCCGCTGGGTGGTCTGGTTTTGGTAAACCTCGTGCAGTTCGATCTCGGCCCAGTCCCCATGCTCGGTGACCGCGATCTCCTGGCGGGTGAGATAGATCTCGCGCTCGTCGACCGCCTGCCAGGCGGCGCGGGCCTGGCCGACAGACCAGGTGGAGCGAACCGCTTTGACGACTTTGTCATGCTCGCCGTCGATGATGGTCTGGTCGAAGAACGCTTCATACAGCTCGGCGGCTTCAACCGGCTCGCTTTCCAAGGGACCGCTCCTGAAACCACTGTTGGTTTTCAAGGGGTGGACCGGCTGGTAGAGAAAGGGGTAGATCAATTGTTCGTATAGCGATCGAACTTGTTCCGATTGGTCCGTATTCATGTTGACGAACTGTTGATACATGTACTGAATATGGCTGATGCCGCCGACGGTGCTCATGTACCGCTGGGGTGCCAAATAGCTGTTTAGCAGCCCTTTACGAATGAGCGCTTCCTGATCTTGCAGAGCGCGGGCCTCTGCCGGGGTGGTGGGAGGGGTCTCCAGCAGGGCGAAGGCGGCGTGCTGCGGCTGCCGGCTGGTGATGACGAGCAAGGCGATGAACAGAGCCACGGCGGCGGTGGTCAGGGCGACGGCTCTGGGCCGGGCGTAGGCGGAGAGCATCGCCCGGGCGCTGCGCAGCCAGGCGCGGCCGTAAATCAGGGCGATAGCTACGGGCATGATGGCGACCAGGATGCCGGTATAGAGGATCAGGATCATCCATAAGATCCAGAAGGGGATCCAGCGCCATTGTTCGGCCAGGTCGCTCCAGTTGAGCTCTCTCAGCATGCGACCGATTTGCTGGAAGAAGCTGCTCAGCAGATGCCCGGACTGGGCTACCATGGGAACTAC
>JAHEEY010000337.1 GCA_024640485.1 Chloroflexota bacterium
GCCAGCCGTCCCGCTTCAGACGATATCCCTTTCAGCGACAGCGAGTTGGCGTTCCGGATCAGCGGCACCATCAGCCCTCTGGGAGAATCGACGGCAAAGGAGAGATGCACGCTCCGATAGCGGCTGATCATCTCGCCGTCAAATAAGGCGTTGAGCTCCGGGAAAGCGGGCAGCGTCCGCGCCGCCGCGAATAAGAGCATGTCATTAAGCGTCACCCCGCGCAGAGCCAGCGATTCCGGGCTCTCTTTGAGCCGGCGGCGGTAATCCAGGATGGCGCGGGCATCGGCAGAGCTGTTGATGGTCAGCTGGGCGGTACTCTGCAGCGAATCCCACATCCGCCGGGCGATCAGTTTGCGCATCGAGGTCAGCGGCAGCCGCTCAACGTCCTCTTCGTCGGCTGAAGAGCGAATCAGATCGGCAGATCGGATCTGCCCGGCAGGTCCGCTGCCCTGATCAGGGGTGGCATAACCTCCCTCGGCGATCATCCGCCGCGCTACCGGGGTCAGCCGCTGGCTGCCTCCAACCGCAGCGACATCCCGTTCGATGACCCTGCCGCCGGGCCCACTGCCAGACAGTTGGCTGGTATCAATCCCTTTGACGGCAGCCAGCTTTCTAGCGCGGGGTGAGACAGCCACGGATTCTGCGGACAAAACAGCCGGCGGCTGAGCCTCCGGCTGGCTCGGCTGTACTATGGCCAGCTCGGCTGATTCTGTACCGGCAGGGCGCAGGTGAGCTGAGGGTTCCCCCGGCCGGCCCACAGCGGCGATGGTGGTCAGCACCGGGACATCCTCCCCTTCCTCGAAGAAGAGGGCCAGGATGGTGCCGCTTTCGGTGGATTCCACTTCCAGGGTCGCTTTATCCGTCTCCACCTCACACAGCAGGTCGCCTTCCGACACCTGGTCGCCGACCTGCTTCTTCCATGCCATGATGATGCAGCTTTCTACGGTATTGCCCAATTTGGGCATCAGGATTGGGGCAGCCATACGGCTCCTTTTTGATGGGACGGGCTACGCATGCCCGCCCGGCTGTTGCTAAACAATGATCAGCTCGACCGCCTGGGCACTGACAGCATCCGCTATCTCAGCCGGCAGCATATCGGTGATGATATGGCCGATTTGGTGGAAATGGGCGAAGGAGACCAGCCCGACCTGCCCCCACTTGCTGTGATCGATGACCGCGATCACCTGCCGGCACATAGCCACCAACGGCTGTTTGACAGCCGCTTCATCAGCGCTGACATCAGTCAGCCCGTCCTCGACAGTCAGCCCGTGGGCCCCAAAGAACCCTTTGCGGATGTTGAAGCGGCGCAGGGCGGCGACATCTTCACCGCCGATGATAGAGGCGGTATCTCGCCGCAGCCGCCCCCCCAGGATCACCACAGTTACATCAGGGGCATCCAGCAGCTCCTGAGCCACTGCCAGGCCGTTGGTAATCACCGTCAGAAAGCGGTGCTCTTTCAAATTCCTGGCAATTTCCAGGGCGGTACTGCTGCTGTCCAGGAAGATCGCCTCACCATCGGCGACCATCGCTGCCCCGGCGCGTCCGATTCGCCGCTTTGGAGCGGCCTGCAACTGCTGCCGGGAAGCCAGCGAGAGCACCGCCAGGGCGCCGCTAGCAGGCACCGCCCCGCCGTGGGTGCGCACCAGCAGGCTCTGTTGAGCCAGACTGTGCAAGTCTGAGCGAATAGTTACCTCTGACACCTGGAACTGGCGGCTCAGCTCAGCCACAGATACCCGACCGGCACGCGCCAGCGAGTTCAGTATCGCCTGATGTCGCTGCTGTAGGTATAGAGGGGCTGCTGTCATGAACCGTTCCTTTCGATTATCTTCTAAAACTTTCGATTACTTTCATTTTACTGGTAAACAGCTGGTACTGCAAATTATCGACGGCGGGAACAGGGCACTCTACACTTATCCCCAACCTGTTCCCAGACGGTTAAGGTGATGTGAGAGCATCTGACGTTGTGCCGCTGCTCAGCGGGTGGCTCCACAACAGATGCCGAACGGAAGGCCCCATGCTAGAATTACGGTGGGGGCCAGCAGCCGAAAGAGGTTGGCACTAAATAAGGGTTCAATCATCACCTTATCCATGGGCTGCCCCAGTGACACATTATGCTAAGGTATTTAGGGCAGCGGCTGATGTTCATCATCATGGTGAGCGTCGCCGTAATCTTCATCACACATATGGGCATGCGGATGGTCCACAACTCCGATGCCTTGGAGCCCAGCTACGACCTGGTGCGTTTTGCCCAACTTGGCTGGCAAGATACCCGTGCCTACCTCACCAACGCCCTCAGCGACCAGCTGGGCAGCGCCCGCACCATCGGCGGCCAGCAGCCGGTCCTCGAGATCCTCAAGCGCAGCTATGTCAACAGTATGGGGCTGCTGCTGGTGGCGCTGGTCAGCGCCACCCTACTAGGTATTCTGGTGGGCACCAGCATCGCTCTGACTAAATGGAAATTACTGATCACGGCGCTGCTGTCGCTGACGGTGCTGGGGATGTCAACGCCCGCTTTCTTCGGCGGTCTGCTGCTGCAGCGCGCTGAGATTTTCTATGCCAGCCGCGGCGGCGGACAGCTGGTCAAGCTGACCGGCTTCGGCTGGGATTACAAACATATGCTGCTGCCGGTACTGGTGCTAATGGGGCGACCGCTGGCATTTCTGACCCGGGCGTCCTTCATCTCTTTGAAGCGGATTATGAGCGAAGATTATATCCGCACCGCCTATTCCAAAGGGCTATCAGTTCCTTACACCGTTACCGCCCACGCCATGAAGAATATGTATGTCCCCTTCTTGACCGCGGTGATGGTATCGCTGCGCTTCTCGTTGGTGACCCTACCGGTAGTGGAGTTCTTCTTCATCTGGCCCGGCATCGGCCTGGAGCTGCTGCAGGCGATTAACCTGCGGCAGACAACCCTGGCGGTGACCTTGATCCTGGCGTTGGGCTTGACTTTGCTGCTGGTCAATCTGCTGTTGGACATCGCCTACAAATTGATCGACCCTCGCCTCAGGGATCTGGACACATGAGCATCAAGCACCGACTCAAAAGCATTCTAGATCCCAGAGTCGATTTGGACCGCCTGCCTCACCGGGATGAGGGGGAATGGGAAACCCCGGCAATGGGGGGCAGCCGGCTGCGCCCGCAGCACATCCTGACCAACTTCCCGTTGATGTTGGGCGGGGCGATCGTCCTGGGCCTCTTCCTGCTGGTACTGTTCGGACCCATGTGGGCCCCCATCAACCCGTATATCGCCGGGCAGCATGTCACCGCTCATGTAGACCCGGTCAGCGGGGAATGGATCCAGCCGCCGCTGGCACCCTCTCGCCAATACCCGTTGGGCACCGATCAATGGGGCAATGACATCTTGAGCATGCTGATGTACGGCGCCCGCAACACCTTGATCGCCGGCGCTTTCATCACCATGGTCCGCATTCTTCTGGGGCTGATCCTGGGCAGCCTGGCCGGCTGGCACGAGGGGAGTACCCTGGACCGGTTCATCATGAGCTTCAGCGGGATCAGTATGTCGGTGCCGGTACTGATCAGCAGCATGATCCTGATCTACGCCCTGGACATCCGGCGGGGACTGCCGGTATTCATCATCGCCCTTTCAGTGGTCGGCTGGACCGAGACCGCCCAATATATCCGCAGCGAACTGCTGGTCATCCGCAAAATGCCCTACATCGAAGGGGCTGAAGCGGTGGGCTCCGGCGGCATGGGGATAATCGTCCGCCACGCGCTGCCCAACCTGCTGCCCCAGCTGCTGGTGCTGCTGTTTCTGGAGTTTGGGGCGGTGCTGATGATTGTGGGCGAGCTGGCTTTCATCGGCGTATTCATCGGCGGCGGCAGCCGGATCGCTATCGGCGACGAGATCGCCGGAGCCCAGGTCACCCTGGCGGAGGTGCCGGAATGGGGGGCGATGCTGGCGGAAGGGTACCGCTGGCTGATGTCGAAACCGTTTATCGTCTTCCCGCCGGCGATGGCCTTCTTCACCGCTGTGGTAGGCTTCAATACCTTTGGTGAGGGATTGCGGCGGCTGATGGACAAGCTGCCGATCAACACCAGCTTCCTGCTGCGCAAGCGGATGATCCTGGTCATCGTGATGATATCAGCCGCTACCGTCTACATCATCAGCAACACCGGGCCGGCGCCGTGGTTCGCCAAAATGGCCCAGGCGTTCGCCGGAGATGAGGCGCTGGTCCACACCCAGGCGCTGAGCGAGATGGAAGGACGCTCGGTAATCCAGCCGGGCGGGCAGGCGGCCGCGGCGTACATCAGCCAGAAATTCCAGGAGTACGGGCTGACGCCGGGTTGGCGGCACCAGGAATTTGTCTACCCGATGGAACTGAATATGACCCGGCTGCTGTCGCAGCCGGAGCTGTCGCTGTTGGACAGCGACGGCAATGTCCTTCAGGGGTTCACCCATCAGCTGGATTTCGGTTTCACCATCGAAGGACACGGCGGCGGCGGGATGGTGGAGCTGCCCCTTACCTTCGTTGGTTTTGACAGCGGTGCTCTGACTGAGCCCAGTTGGGAAGCATTCCAGGGATTAGACCTGCGGGATCGCATCGTCCTGCTGATATCCGGCAACGCCCCTCAGGAGTTCGCGGCGGAAGCGTTGATCCGCGGCGCCAAAGGGATCCTGTGGGTTGCTGGCGACGGACGGGATGATGTCCGTTCCGGGCTGCAGTTTGCCGATCCCGAAGGGGATTACATGCGCCAGCCGCGGATCCCGATTTTCCGCATTCGCCCCGGCGCGGCTGAGTTGATCTTGAGCGCCGCGGATCTCTCCCTGGCGGACCTGTTCCGTGATGATGTCCAAAGCCAGCGTGGTCCTGGTTGGAGCAGCCGGGATCTGGACCAGATCACCGTGCGGATGTCCTTGGAGCTGGCGGAGCCGGAGATCCAGCAAGTTCCGACGGTGCTGGGCTATCTACCGGGATCGGATCTCAATCTTGACGGCGAACTGGTGGTTATTTTCGCTTATTATGACGGCCTGGGGCGGGACCCAGACGGCACCTTATTCCCTGCTGCCAATCACAACGCCTCTGGGATCTCCATTCTGCTGGAAACAGCCCGGCTGTGGCAGGAACAGGATTTGGAGCCGCGGCGACCGGTGCTGTTCGCTGCCTGGGGCGGCGGCGCGCTGGACAATTCCGGCGCCTCGGCATTTCTGTCCAATCCAAACTCATACCGGCACCTGCCCACCACTGAGCAGCTGCGGCCGGCAGCTGTATTCCAGCTGGACAACGCCGGCGCCGGCGGCGACGAGATCTATATCCATCCCAGCTCCAGCGAACGGCTGACCCAGCTGCTTCACGATACTGCCGGAGAGCTGAATCTGGTCACCACCCAGGTTGAGGAATCTGCCACAGCCCCCAGGGATTTGCTGCAGATTCGAGAACCCTGGATCTATCTATCCTGGGCTGAGGCGGAACTGCTGCCCCAACAAGACAGTATCGAGAAGATCGACCCGGACAAGCTGCGGGCGATGG
>JAHEEY010000338.1:0-1482 GCA_024640485.1 Chloroflexota bacterium
AAGCAGATAATCCATCACGAAATGGTGGCTGCCGGTGAAGGATTCGATGAAGCTGGCGCCGTCTTTGTGTCCGCGCATGGATAGGGCAGCCAGCTGCAGGCCAGCAATCCAGCCTTCGGTGCGGGTTTCCAGGGCGGCGATGTGGGCTGCCGAGAGGTCCAGCCCCATCAATTGGTTGAGAAATGCGGCGGTCTCGTCGTGGGTGAAGCGGAGATCGGCGGCGCGCAGTTCGGTCAGTTGGCCGCGGGCGCGCAGCCGGGCTAATGGCAGATTAGGATCTTCACGGGTGGTGATGACCAGGTGCATCCCTGGCGGCAGGTGCTGGAGGAGAAAGGTGAGGGCGTTGTCGACCGGGGCGGCGTCGAGCTGGTGGTAGTCGTCGAGGACCAGGATGAAGCTGTCCGGGATATGGGTGATTTCGTTGAGCAAGGTGGTCAGGATGGCGTCGATGGGCGGCGGCTGGGGGGATTGGAGCATCGCCAATATCCCTTCGCCAAAGCTGCCGGCAGGGGTGTGTGGGGCGGCGATAGTCTGCAGCGCGGCGACGAGGTAGGCGAGAAAGCGCGCCGGGTCGCTGTCCCCTTCGTCCAGGGAAAGCCAGGCGGCCGGACGCTGGCAGCCGGCGAGCCATTCGCTGATGAGGGTGCTCTTGCCGGAGCCGGCGGGGGCGGAGATGAGGGTGAGTTTGCCGCCTTGCCCCAGCCCCTGGTTGAGCTGCTGGATCAGGTGAGGGCGGGGAACAAGATTGGGGCGTAAGGGCGGGAGATAGAGCTTGGTGCGCAGCAGGGTATCAGACATGGGCTCATTATAAGGGAAAAGAGCGGTCCTGGGTGGTTTCCTCATCTGCCGTTTTTGCGGCTCGAACAGGAGGGCTCCGATGAGTTAAATTGAGACGTCAATGCGGCGCTGCTGAAAACGGGAGCCTAAGATCGACCCCGATTTCCTTCCAGGACGTATGCTCTTGTTTTGATTATCTGTCTCCTGGCGCAACAGCCAGAGAGGTATGATCCCCTGATTCCAATCAGCGCTCGGCAGGCGGCGGGCCGACGTACTCAATGGATAGAATGGCTAGCGTGGGAGCTGCGCCAAAATAGAAGCGGTAGATATGACCCTGGGTGAAAGCTTGATATTGACCTGTCTCTACGGGGAATCTTCGCTCAGCTACGACTAGATAGAAAACGGTAGTCGTTTCAACTTGATCACCATGCTGGGTCGACACGTCACTGCTGATAAACTGCACCGGCCCCTCAACCATCTTGACCCCAGCGGCTGGCTTGTCGAAAAGACCGGAAAAAAACAGCAAAGAGAGGGCGGCAAGCACCAGGGCGGCGATCCCCTGGCCTAAATTAGCCGCTTCCAGTGACCACGACTGGATAAACGGATACAGCAGCAGCAGGGCCACCCCGCCGCAGGCCAGGGCGGCAAAGGTGAGGATTACTTTCTGCTTTCGATTGGTACGGGCCAGCTGGTTGGCCTGGCCCG
>JAHEEY010000338.1:1582-5470 GCA_024640485.1 Chloroflexota bacterium
TGGGGATGAGAGCGTTAGGGTCGGACTCCGCCACCGCCCAACTGGTCGGGCCCGGTTCATGACCGCTATGAGAGCGGTGTGCCTGCCCCAGGTGTCAAGCCGTAAGCCCGCGCCCAAGGCGCCGCTGCCGGACTGCCAGGGAAAGACAAGAGGACAGAAGGCTAGAAGGGCCTGGGCGCGGGCCGGTGATCTGGCGGCGCCCAGACAGTGCGTGTGAATCGCCCCGAACTTATCCGGCTTGACCCGGCACACATTAAACCTGCCGGCATGAATCAGGCGCTGGATCCGGCGCCTGATTCATGCCCCACACCTTGTCGAGCACTATGGGCAGGAGAGATCGGGAGCCGGCTGTAATGGCAGGGTAAAGGTGGCGGTCCGGTTGTTACTGATCCCAGGGCAGGTCAGCGTCGCGGTGTCCGTCCATGTTACTGTCCCGGAGCCATCTTCGTTGAGAGCAACTGTGTACGTTCCGGCACCGGATTGGGTACATCCGCTCCCTTCGCCTTCCATGGCGGTTATGCCGCCGTCCGGGCCGTTTTCCGGCGTGAAGAAGGTGGTGGCAGTCCCGCCGGGAAACGTGGCCTCAATCGTAAATGTCTTTTCAAGGCTGCAAATTTGCCCGATGAAAGAAGCATGATTGCTTGCCCCTGAAACGCGGTACGCCTGCCCGCCGGTGTTCGCCATGAGCTGGAGGGTTGCCTTCCCGCGCCGGGAGGTTGCGGTGAGTGTGATCGTGGCGGACTTGAGTCTTTCGCCTGGGGCCGTGTAAGTCAGGGTGCCGGGCGTCTTGGCCAGCGAGGCGGGATCGACCGCCTTTTCTCCGGTGAAGGCAACCTCGAGTTTCGAGGGGACCTCGGCGCCGTCAAACCGATGGCGGACGGTTACCGGGATCGCGGTCGTTGAGCCGAGCGGGACGGTCCCCGGCGATTTCGCCTCGATCTGCACACAGCCACCGGATTCCCAGTTATGTTTCGATAGTTCGAGTACAGCCATGGCCATCGCAACTGCCGCCTCATGTCCGGACGCGGATAGGTTACCGGCATCATCCGGGGTGACGTCCTGGGAGCTGCGGATCAACCGCAGGTTCGAGATGGTGTAGTTGGCAGAGTTCTCGCCATCATACTTGACGGTCATTCCGCTTTCCACATAAACCTGCCGTCCGGCCTTGACCTGGCGGGTGCCCTGGGTCAAGTCAAAGGTGGTACTGGCGATTTGGGCGTTGTCGTCTACCGTGGCCCGCACGAACGCGGTCAGGTCCTGTGTGTATCCGGCCCCACCGGAATCGGCGCCAAGCCGCATCTTCACCGTGAAGGACACCTGACCATCGGCGTTGGGGCAGCGTTGGCCATCGATACTTACCGCCACATCTACATTACCTGTGACGCCGTTCTTTGTGGATTTCCCCTTGGTGCCCCAGCTGAACTGGGTGCTTCCATCGGCGCTCCGGCCCACGTTCAAGGTCATGGTCGTGGTGGCGTCGCCGCTGGTCTCGGTTGCGGATCCGCCGGCTGAGGCCCCAGCCGGTATATTAGGATTCATGATGTCACTAAGTCCGGTGGTGAGGCCGGCGATGAGCCCGGCATCGTGGGCCGTGTCGATGGGCCCGCCAACGTCGCCCTGCAGGGTGTAGACCACGGGCAATACAGCTCCAGATGGTGGGTGCGCGACTTTCATCGACACAGGTTTCCGCGCCGGGGAAGGCACAGAGGCGCTTTCATCCATGCCAAGCTGAGACTTTACATCGGCGAGGAGCGTTTGCAGAGCGGATCGCTCGGCCGTCTCCATATCGCTGACTAATTCGGCAGCATCGGGTTCGAATGTCGCCAGGGCTCGCAGCGCGGCTGCCGCCGATGACGGCGGGGTGGCTGCGGGGTCATAGGGCAGGACTTCGTCGAATACCTGCCCAATATTCCCAGCCAGCACACCATCTTGAGTGTCCGCTGCTGTTGAGGCTGCCGTAGGGGCGTAGGTTGGCGTCTCAACCGGCGCGCCATCTGGGGTGCCTGTTGGAGCTAATGATTCTTGGGATTGGCAGGCGGTCAATAATCCACTCAAAATCAGTGCCAATACAATCGTAGTCAGCGTTCTTTTAAGATGCATCATAATGGTATCTCCCTACGCGGATTTTCGCGCTTCATCAACCTGGTACTGTATCATTCTTCGGAGCCTGTTTGAGTCAAAGCACGGGTGTCTGTTCTGTCCAGTTGGGTTCGCCCTGGACCGAAAGGGTGGTGTGTTTGCGACCCTACAGTAAGTTGATCGACAAACATACAGCTGCGATGACTTCCCAGCTAAAGATCGTGCTTGATACTCATATATTCTTCTATTGTTATTGTTGGATCTGAGATTCCCGCAGCTTGAGCTGCTGCGGATTATTGAAGGGGGAGTGCCGCCGGCATGCGTTGGCTGGCGCCAGTATCGCTGATATGATAATGACCAGAATTATCGGCCTGCCGAGCGACGGTTGGTTAGTTGAGCGGTTTCTGCGTGTTTTTGCTCAAGAGAGCTAACGGGAAGTGATGTTTGACACTATGTCCTGGCCATTGATTGACAGCTGATGCCCCACAATGGCCTTATGCCGGTATCGCAGCAGCCTCAGTTGAGCAATATAACGGGCCGGGGAGGGGCAATATGTGGGCAAAAACGGAGCAAGTGACAGGAGGCGGATGATGCGTGGTTTGAAAGGTAAGCATGTGGTGGTGACCGGCGGCGCCAGCGGTATAGGGCAGGCGACGGCGGCCCGTTTTCTGGAGGAGGGCTGCGCTGTTTGCGTCCTGGACCGCAGCGCCGAGGCACGCGCCAGGGTCGCCCAGGAGCTGCCGGGGCTGAGCGGGGTGATCGATGCCGACGTGGCCAATCTGGAGCAGGTCCAGGCGGCATTCGCCGAGGCGATTGATCGGATGGGATCGGTTGATGTGCTGATCAACAACGCCGGCATAAGTATCCGCCACGGCTTCCTGGAGATCACGCCCGATGAATGGGAGGCGGTGCTGGACGTCAATCTCAAGGGGGTGTTCTACGCGGCACAGACGGCGGCGCGGCACATGATGGCGAAAGGCTCCGGCGTGATTCTCAACACCGCCTCTACGGCAGGTTCCACCGGATACCCCCATTACGCCGATTACAGCGCCAGCAAGGGGGGCGTGATCGCGTTAACCCGGGCGATGGCATTGGAGCTGGCCCCGGTGGTCCGGGTGAACGCCATCTCTCCCGGGTACGTGCTCACCCCAATGCAGCGGGCAGAGTATACGGACGCGATGCTGGATGGGGTGAACCGCAAGATCCCGCTGGGACGGCACGCGAAACCGGAGGAGATCGCCGCGCTGTTCGCGTTCCTGGCCTCTGAGGACGCGGCCTTTGCCACCGGACACGTCTATGTCATGGACGGCGCGGAAACTACCGGAGGGCTGTGCAGCCAATGGGCCCACGGGTAGACCGTGGGGGCCCACGTATAAGACCGTGGGGTCCCATGGATAAGCCGTGGGTGACCGACGGGCAGACCGCAGCTAAAGGGGCAGATCGCCGCGCATGGGCCGCGGTATTCTGTTTCATCGAACCGACATCCAAAGCGTAAAGAATAGGAGAGTGAAAGCATGAGGCTAGAAGGAAAGGCAGCTCTAATTACTGGCGGGACCTCGGGGATCGGCCGTGCCACCGCGGTGCGCTTCGCCCGAGAGGGGGCGGTGGTGGCTATCACGGGGCGGAACAGCGAGCGTGGGGAGCAGGTTGTTCAGGAGATAGCCGCTGCTGGCGGCGAGGGGCTGTTTATCCGCGCCGATGTACGTTTCGCTGAGGAGTGCCGTCAGGCGGTGGAGCAGACGCTGGCCCGTTTCGGCAAGATCGACGTGCTGTTCAACAACGCCGGGGTGTACCATCCGAGGAGCACCC
>JAHEEY010000339.1 GCA_024640485.1 Chloroflexota bacterium
GAATGCGGATGGAAGGCAGCGCATAAACCTGATAATGATGCAGATCTGCCTCGGTCAGCAGGCCGCCGCGGGCAGCCTGGTCCGCCACCATCGCCTGGCCCAGCTGGCCATCGCGAGCCCAGGAAGGGCCGTGGCTGACGATATTGGACAGGGTGTTGGCAAGGCCGGGCACGAAGAGACGCTGACCGGCGGCGATCATACTGCCGTCGGCGGCAAATATCCGGCGCATCCCCTCAGTGTGGGTGTAGATTGGGGAAAGCAGTTGGCAGGTCTCCGTTTGAAAGGCGGACATTGCGGCACCTTCGCGGGCCAGCTTTAAGGCGGGGGCCATTAGGGTCGCCAATGGCAGCCGCCCATGATCCGCCGCCAGCCGGCATAACCCTTCGATATTGCCTGATACAGCCACCGAAGCGCGTCCCAGGAAGAAATCCTGGGTAGTGGCGCCAAAGTCAATGGTAACCTGCTCAAAATCCAATGCTTCAGGCGGCGCAGCGCCCAGCCCTGGTCCGTTGCTGAAGAAATCGTAGACCACTGAACTGTCGTCAGCTGGATTGTAAATGTGGGCCAGACCGCTGCCGCCGAGATGGACGATGCCGATTTCAGCGATGAATGAGGCGAATGCGGCCGCGACTGCCGCGTCGACGGCATTGCCGCCCAGTCGCAGGATGTCGGCGCCTGCGGCTGCCGTCTTGGCATCACCCGCTGAAATTACGCCAGACATAAACACCTCTGCTTACTGCTGAATAAGGGCATCTTCACTCCTTCCATGGGTGGGGATCAACCCGCATAGTGTACCTTACTTGGTCCATAAATGCAGTCCGACCGATCCTGGAAATGCCGGTAGAGCTCCCCCTTGACAGTTATTCTTGAAATTGGTATCATTACTATTATTAATAATGATAATCAAAGGACTTACAAAGATCACGAATCAATGTGAGGTACAGATCTGGTGAAAAAAGCAGACTTGATCATTCATCCGGTGCGATTGCGGATCATGCAGGTATTGACTGCTAAAGCGCTGAACACGCAAGAAATATCCGATGGTTTGGCGGACGTGCCCAAGTCGTCGATTTATCGACACCTGAAGCTGCTGCTGGAGGGTGGGTTGATAGCCGTTGCGGAGACAAACCTGGTCAAAGGGATTGAGGAGAAGCGATACCAGCTTGTGGTCACTCCTCATTTGAGCGCGGATGATATGGCAGATTTGTCTGCCAGTGAACACCTGAACTACTTCAACGCCTATCTGATGACCTTGCTGCGTGAGTATGCCGACTATCTGTCCGCGGCTGAACAGCGGAACAGACGAATCGATCTGTTGGCGGATCGCGTTGGCTATACCGAGCTGCACTTCCATGCCAGCGATGCAGAGATGAACACACTGCAGTCAGAAATTAATGCCGCTGTGTTGAAGCTGGTGAAAAACGAGTCCGGCGACGATCGCCGGCGGCAGAAAATGGCTTTCATTACTCACCCCACAGAAAAAAAAGGAACCGACAAATGAACGAAATCATGGAATACCTGCCACTGCTGATCCCTGTTCTGATAATTCAGCTGATACTAATCGTGGTGGCCCTGCTCGACTGGCGCAAGCGAGAGACCACGCGCGGCCCCAAATGGGCCTGGTTGCTGGTGATTCTGTTTGTCAACCTGATCGGGCCAATCATCTATTTCGCGGTTGCCCGCGAGGATGAGTGAAATGTCCCTTTCCACTGAGAATAATCAGATTGCGATCCGCTGCCAGGGACTGACCAAACGTTTTGGCGAGCTGGAGGCACTGCGCCAATTGGATCTGTCAATTCCGGTTGGGTCTGTCTTCGGTTTTCTGGGGCGCAACGGCGCCGGCAAGACAACCGCTATTCGACTGCTTACGGGATTAGCCAATCCCACGGCAGGCACCGCCTGGGTCAACGGGCTTGAGATTACTGAATCCAACAGCCTGTCGCGGCAGCAGTTTGGCTATTTGCCCCAAGACCCGGCTTTTTACAACTGGATGAGTCCAGTCGAATATCTGGATTACATTGCTCGGCTCTTCCAGATCCCTGCGGCGGAGCGCCGCGCTCGCATCGACGAGATGCTGCAGCTGGCAGGGCTGGAAAAGGCTGCTAAACGGCGTATCGGCGGCTTCTCCGGCGGTATGGTCCAACGCCTGGGCATCGCGCAGGCGATGATTCACCGTCCGACAGTCCTGTTTCTGGACGAGCCTACCAGCGCGCTGGACCCTGCAGGACGGTATGATGTGCTGAATATGATCAGCCAGCTGCGTGGCCAGATCACCGTGTTTCTTTCCACCCATATTCTGGACGACGTAGAGCGGGTCTGCGACACCATCGGCATCATTCATGAAGGCAGACTGCTGCTGGTTTCAGACCGGGATGAACTGCTGGGCCGGTACGCCACCAACGTCTTGGCGATACAGGTGGATCATTCCACGGAAGCTTCCCTGTCCGAGCTGACGGCGGTGCTTGAACAGCAGCCATGGGTGTCCAATGTCAGCCTGAGCGGCGCTGAACTTCGCATCGCTGTCCATGACCTGGACGCGGCCAAACTGCAGGCAATGGCGCTGCTTTCCGCTCGACAGCTGCCGGTGAACAAATATGAGTGGATACGCCCCTCATTGGAAGAGATATTCCTGGCGATAAGCAGCTGATCTTATTGGATGACAAAGCACGCTTTTGCTTGACGAGAGAGCGCTGGCGGGAGATTGACAATGACCATCTTTTTTTACGTGATATCGCTTACCGGGATAATATTGCTCCCCATAATCCTGGCGGTCCTGTTGCGCCGGCATTATGCGGTGCCCTGGTGGCTGTTCTGTGTCGGCATGCTGACTTTCACCGTCTCGCAGCTGTATCATCTGCCCTTGAACAATTGGCTGACCGATATCGGTGTGATTGGGCCGGTAGCGGCTGATGCCTCCGGCCTGGTGGGGACAGCTCTATTGCTGGGACTTTCCGCCGGGCTGTGCGAGTCGTTGGCAAGAGCGGGCGGGTATTGGTTCATTTTTCGCCGGCTCCAGCGGCACAGCGGCGACCATATGGCTGGCAGCCGGTGGCAGGATGGATTGATGGTGGGGCTGGGGCATGGCGGCATTGAGGCGTTCGGTTTGGTCGCCGTCTTATTGGCCGCCAGCGTCAGCGCCATATGGTCTCTCCGAGGGGTAGACTTGTCTACCCTAGGGATGTCGCCGGCCGAACTGGAACAGGTGACTTCCCAGCTGAAGATGTTGAAGGAGTCGCCCTGGTTGGCCCTGGTGCCGCTGTTGGAGCGAGTCATCGTGCTGCCGCTGCATGTGGTCCTGTCCTTGCTGGTCTGGACCGCTTTCAAGCGGCGTCAGCCCGTCTACTGGATCGCTGCCGTTTTGTACCATTCCCTGGTTGACGCGGTCAGCGTCTACGCTGGTCAATTTATCGAAAACAGCTTGCTCCTGGAAGGTGTTGTGGTGCTGCTGGTGCTGCCAGGGCTCATCTGGGCCTGGCGCTCCTGGCCGGCAGGCGACAGCGAGAGCCGCCGGCAGGTTCGTGATCAGCGATCAATGCTGTTTCTGTTTGCAACCGCCGTTCGCAAAGAGCTGGCCCAAATGTGGCAGACCAAGCGCTTTCTGGTGATTATCACTGTGTTCCTGCTATTTGGCCTGGGCTCGCCGCTGTTGGCCAAGTTTACCCCTGAACTGTTTCGCAACCTGGAAGGGATGGAGATGTTCGCGGAGATGATTCCGGAACCCACCAGTGCCGATGCCATGACCCAGTATATCAAGAACCTGACCCAATTTGGGTTCATCATCGCCGTCTTGATCGGCATGGGAGCGGTTGCCGGCGAGAAGGAACGGGGTACGGCGGCGATGATATTGAGTAAGCCGCTGCCTAGATGGGCGTTCTTGCTCAGCAAGTTCACCGCCCAGTCTCTCGTTTACGGGATCAGCTTCTTGCTGGCCTCCCTGGGCGCCTACTATTACACCATGATTTTATTCGAGCCGTTTACCCTGGGACCATTCCTGTTCGGCAATCTGCTGCTCTGGTTGTGGATCTCGGTGTTTGCTGCGTTGACCCTGCTCGCCAGCACCCTTGCCAGCGCCACCGGCGCCGCGGCCGGCATGGCCCTGGTAGGCTCGGTCGTGTTGATTCTCGCCGGCAGCCTGCCCAAGATCGGTCAGTTCGCTCCTGGCGGGCTGGTCGCCTGGGCCAGCCAACTAGGTTTGACCTCCTCTGTGCCTGCCAACGGCGGCGCCATCGCCGCTAATATCGCCATTATCATCGTCTGTCTGGTCACCGCGGTTGCCGCCCTGGAGACCCAGGAAATCTGACTTACAGGAGCGGGCGGCGCTGCCGCTGCCCGCTCCGCCAACTCCCTAAGTTCGCCAAATCATCCTGTTCGTGATAGAAAATCGGGGCACCGCCGACCGCCGCCTTGTGTCAGGCGGGGCGCTGCCGGCGCTCAAATCTAGCTCCCTGGCATATCTCATCTTGCCGGTGCAGCAGCTGATACCAAGCAAAAAGGAATGGATGATTTCATGGCCCGAACTGACTTACCGCTGAAACTGGAAACCTTTCTGCAGGCGAATCTGCCCGACTACCTGGAAATGCTGCGGCAGATGGTCAATATCAACAGTTTCACCACCAATATCGACGGAATCAACGCCCTGGCTGAGCTGACCGGTGAAATGTTCCAAGATTTGGGCTTCACTCCGGAGACGGTCGATTCCCTGGATCCGCAGTATGGGCGTCATCTGGTGATGACCCGCCAGGGCAATTCAGGGCGCAAGATCGGCCTGGTCTCCCATCTGGACACTGTTTTTCCGCCGGAAGAGGAAATCCGCAACCAGTTCGCCTGGCGGCCGGAAGGGGATCGTATTTTCGGCCCAGGCACGGTGGATATCAAAGGCGGTACAGTCCAGATGTACATGGTCCTGGCAGCGCTGCAGGAATTCGCCCCGGAACTGTACCAGCAGATCACCTGGGTGCTGCTGCTGGACGCTTCTGAAGAAGCCAATGGGGAGCATTTCGGCGCTCTGTGCCGGGAACGGCTGGAAGGGCCGGATACTTTGGCCTGCCTCATCTTTGAAGGGGGGCGCCATGATAATGGCGAGTTCCTGCTGGTGCGGGCACGCAAAGGGATGGCTGTCTATGAAGTGAACGTGGAGGGTAAGGCGGCCCATGCCGGCACCTCTCACAGGCAGGGGGCCAACGCTATTGTTCAGCTGGCGGAGATTGTCCAGAAATTGGCCGCTTTTACCGACTATGAACGACAGGTGACGGTGAATGTAGGCCTGGTCACCGGCGGAACTGTGACCAACAGGGTCCCACATCAAGCCCAGGCCAGGCTGGAAATGCGTACTTTTGACCCGGAGATTTATGAGTCGGTGATGGCTGAAATCGAGACCCTGGACGGCTACTCTTCGATAACCAGCGCTGACGGCGAAGCCTACGCCTGCCGGACGCAGGTGAAGTTGGTTCGCA
>JAHEEY010000340.1 GCA_024640485.1 Chloroflexota bacterium
CCAAGATCGCCACCGGCCTGTGCGCCGGCATATCCGGCAGCAGCGGCATGTGTGGGGCGCTTCTGGGTGGCATCATGGGGATAAACCTGGCCCTGGGCCGGTCGGAGGGGAGTGAGTCGGTGGATGACTGTTTTGCCGCGGTGGGCAGCTTGATCGGCGGCTTCCGCCGGCAGTTCGGCTCCCGCAACTGCACCGAACTGCTGGGCTGTGATATCGGCACCGATGAAGGGCTGGCCCGGGCGGAGGAAGAGAATCTGTTCGCCAACTGCATCGAATTCGTGGGGGAGGCGACCCGGCTGTCGGTCGCCTTGATCGAGGGCGCCAGCGCCTGAGCATTGCCGCGACTGCGTCCCGCACCTTATTGAAAACAAAAGAGCCGCGCCTTTCCCATGGGAAATGGCGCGGCTTTCTTTTTGGTTTGGCCTGGCTGCAGCCGGCTTTATCCGGCAGGGCTGAAGGTCAGGGTGCCTTCCGGGGAGCTGATCAGCAGGTTGGGGCCGTCCAGTTGGGCTGAGGAGGCGGTGCCCAGGGCGGTGAGATAGGCCATTTCCTGGTTCATCAGCGCTTCCGGCCCCATCATCATGGTAGAGCCGGCTGGGCCGAAGGTCAGCGCTCCAGAGTCCAGGGTGTAGCTGGCGAAGTAGTTGTTCACTCCGGCGCTGCCGCCGATTTTGCCGTCGCTGAATTCGGCAGTGACGGCGCTGCCAGCCAACAGCGGCTGCCCGTTGATGCTGATCAGGTTCCAGCGGCTGCCTTCCAAATCGGTGAGGCCGGCGGCGCCGGCAAAACGGGTGGGCGCCATCAGGGCGGCGGCGGCGGCGATGATGATTAAGGCGATCAGGGCGATCAGCCCCTTATTCTTGATAATTAATTGGTTGTTCACGGTCTTCATTTCCTCAACTGTTTCTTGATATTGCTGCGGCGGCTGCCGGGCGATTCCGGGCCGCCACCTCTATAACGACAGCCGCGCTCAGAAGGTTCCCCCAAATGGAGGGATTCGCGGAATTTGCCCGGCAGCCCTATAATCGGCGCCGCCGCCGGACCGGCAGCGGGCGGGCAGAATCCCTATGAACTGGAGGTCGCAGTGAAACATTGGCTCAAGCGGTTGTCCCTGGTTTTTGCGCTGTTGGCATTGTTGGGCCTGGCATGCAGTGAAGCGGTGGTCCTGGGGCCAGCCGGCACCGATCTGGCGGAGCCCACGCCAGAGATCGCCGGCGAGCGGGCCGAGGTGGTGCGGGTGATTGACGGCGACACCATCGTGGTGGCGCTGGACGGCTTTGAGTACCACGTGCGCTATGTAGGCATCGACACCCCGGAGCGAGGGGAGCCGTTCTACCAGGAAGCCACCGATGCCAATGAACAGCTGGTGGGCGGGGGGACGGTGATCCTGGTGCGGGATATCTCCGACACCGACCGGTATGACCGGCTGCTGCGGTACATCTACCTGCCGGACGGCACCTTTGTCAACGGCGAACTGGTGCGGATGGGGTTGGCCCAAGCGAAGATGTACCGGCCCGATGTGGCCTTCAATGATCTCTTGGAGTCGCTAGAATCTGAGGCCAGGGCCGCTGGAAATGGGATGTGGGGGCCGTAGGCACCGGCCCTGGCCGTAGGCACCGGCCCTGGGGGAGGTAGACAGGGACCTTGGGAAGCGGTATACTGTGGTTATTCCAGAGGAGGGACGCGGCAGCGTCGATCTGCCGTCGGCCGCTGATATGGGGAAATCGACGCTGTAGGGTGGGTTGGGAGCCAAAGCAGCCCGAACAAGCTTAAGGTAAATCGTAAACTTCCAGCTCTATAATTGAACCACAGCCCAATAGGGTTTGCCTGTCAGGCGGCGAACCGCTTGAAAGCGGGTCTCGCCGCAGCTGTGGGCAGGCCAACTCTCCCAGGCTTTAGGCAGGTGCCGCTGCTGACTGTGATTTATCAATCAGTTCTCATTATTTTTTCGCCGGCGCCTCTTAGCCTGAATTGACCAATGAAGCAGACCCAGTCATTGAGGGGATGATCGATGTCGGCAAGTGAAAACAAGCGAATTCTCGGGCGCGTAATCGAAGCGGCCCTGCAGGACGACGGGGCGGTGTTAACCGCCCTGGTAGCGGACCCGGAGCTGGCAGAGTGCATCCGGGCAGCGTCGCAGGAAAGCCGCCGGCTGCTTCCGGACCAAAAATTCACCATCGAAAGCGTTATCGCTGAGGGGGATTTTGTCTCGGTCCAGTGGACCATTGCCGGCACTTACATGCGGGGAATCCCCGGCGTCTTCGGCCCTAAACGGGTGACGGTTCACGGCAGTTATCTGGCCACGGTGGAGCGGGGCCGGGTGTTGGCGATGACCCAATACAGCGATCAGCTGGACCTGTTGGCCCAGCTTGGTTCCCGGGCTATTTTCTTCACGGCGGTGCGCACCCTGTTCCGCCGGCTTGTCCGCCGAGAAGCAGGCAGCCACCGACACAGCGGCGGCATTATGAAGCCGCAGGCAGCGCCCCAGCCGCCGCAAAGCGCCGCAGGGGCGGCGGAGTTGGTCAACCTCTAACCGCCCATTTCTCCCATCACACCTTCAATCTAGCGTGCAGCCCTCAAACGGCGGATGGCTGCCTGGCGGCTACTCGGGCGGAAGCACATCGGCGGCGCCCCAGTACGGCCCAGGGCAGTTGATCTTGTTCTCGAAGTAGCGGTAATCGTCCGGCCCTTTCTCGCTGCCGGGGATGCGGATGGTGTCCCCGAATTCAGCCAGCGGCGTCTCCCCTTCCCATACCAGCCGCAGCGGCGCCTCCCGGGGCCAAACCCTGGGGGGCCACAAGACGGTGTAGCCGGCGACCCGGATGCACTTGTCCTGGTCCAGGGTGAGCTCGCCGCTGATCTCGGCGGCCGCCTCTGCCGGCACCGACTGGTAGATGAAGTGGGCCAACAGGCCGCCGCTGGAGAATGGGTCGCTGTAAATGTCGGCCGCCGCCTGCTGGGCCATGGTTTCCAATGGGGCGGCGAACCAGTACGGTCCGGGACAGCCAGGCAGGGGCATCCCCGGGATCATCTCCGCCAACCGCTCCCCGGCGGTGGGAGACTCATCCGCGCCGCCGCCCAAGCGGATGGGCTCGCCGGCGCGGGCGACGATTTCCCCCTGGCTGTTGAGCAGCTCCACCGTTTCGCCGGCAAACTGGATCTCGGTGTCATTGGGCCACAAGACCAGGAAGCCGGGTTCGTCAGCGGCACTGCTCACCCGCAGGCAGCCGTCGACCAGGTGCAGGCTGCCCTGCATCAATGCCGCCATCGAGGCGTTGGAAGGGGGCTGTACCGGCAGCGCTACGCGCATTCCGCCGGGCGAAACGGCCTCGATGACCGCCCCCTGATTGCTGGCCGGCTGCCGCTGGGTGACTTCCATCTGCTCTACGCTTACCGTCTCCGGTAGGGTGAAGCCGGCGTCGGCCAGATCGGCCATCAGTAGGCCAGGGTTGGCCACCTCCAGCACCACGCGGTTGTCCTGCACGTCGACGTAATAGGTGACGGCGGCGGCCACCGCCTCAACTGCCTGACCGACCCGTATCTGGTCCTGGGTCAGCTGGCGGAGGCTGTAGGCGGCTGAAGCCAGCTCTACAGCCTGGGCAAAGGGCTGACCCTCCAGATAGGGGTCCAGAACCTGGCGGTCCCCTTCAGTCAGGGCCACCATGACCCGGTAGCGGGGCTGGTGCTCGATCCATAAGCCGGCGAAGGTGTCCGGCAGCGACGCCTGCAAGCGCTGCTGCAGCTGTCCGATGCCCTCCTGGTCTGCCAGCTGTTTGGCGGCCTCTTCCAGGGAGAGCCCCATTTCGGCGGCGTAGGCGGCGGTGTCGGGGCCAGTGATGTCCAGCTCATCTGCCGGCGCCGGGAGTGAGCCGGAGGCGTCCGGTTCCAGGGCGCCGCCGCAGCTTGTCAGCATAAAAATCGCCGCGATAAGGGCGATCAGTTTGTGGTTCATGACTGTTTCTCCACGGTTTATTATCACCTACTCCCTATAAGGACGACAACCAGGTGGGAATAGTTCCCCATTGGGGCGGTTTGTTAGGCCGGAACCCTGGAGGTCAGCGGGTTGACAGCAGGGGAATTCAACTGCTACCCTAGGGAGAGATATCGACGATTGCGCCGGCAGCCGCAGCCAACTTGAATGAGCGCCGGCGAGAGGCAGGGATGAACAAGTCAGACAGGCGAGCCAAAGATGTGGAGTTGGCCCACGTTGCCGTCTTTTCACTGATGATCGGCGGCGGGCTGCTGCTGCTTGCCGCCAATCTGCTGGGCGCCGGCGATTCAGCGGCGATGGCGCTGCTGGGCGGCGGCCTGCTGGTGGCAGGGTTGGCTTTTTCCCGCCGCAGGCAGTGAGCGGCGGCGTTCGAAAACTGTTAGCTGGGGAGCTGAATCAATGATCAAATTTGTCACCAAAGCGGTTGGATGGCTGCTGGCGCTGGCCGGCGGGGTGCTGTTCTTCTGGATGCTGCCTTTGAAACTGATCGCCCGGAAACGGGCTGGGCAGGGGAAGAGTTCCCCGTGCCCGGCAACCATCTCCTGGCTGCTGCGCCCCAGCTGGCGGATGGGGTATATGTCGCCGACGCTGGACCGAATCGGCATCCTGCCGGGGGAGCGGGTGCTGGAGCTGGGGCCGGGGCCGGGGATGTTCACCCCGGCGGCGGCGGCGCGAGTGGGGCCGGCGGGGCGGCTGGTGCCGGTGGATATCCAGCCGGCGATGATCCAGCAGCTGAAAGAGACCCTGAGAAAGCAGGGGGTAGCTCAGGTGGAGCCGCTGGTGGGCTCGGCCCACAGCCTGCCCTGCGCCAGCGACAGCTTTGACCGGGCCTTCTTGATCACGGTGCTGCCGGAAATCCCTGACCGGACCCTGGCGCTGGCGGAGCTGAAGCGGGTGCTGAAGCCGGGTGGTGTGCTCTCTATCACCGAGGAGTTCTCCGATCCCGACTATCTGTTCGCCTCGGAGGTGGTGGCGCAGCTGACCGCCGCCGGCTACCAGCTGATCAGCAAGGCGGGAAACAGCTGGGTATACACCGCCAATTTCAAGTGCCCCAACGGCGGCTGAGCCGTCCCGCTTGACGGCAGCCGCCAGCCTCACTATTATTGCGGACGCTGGCGACCAACAAGATCCACCGGGCCCGGCAGCGGGCCGGAGACAGAGTAATATGAAGAAACGCATCGCCCTGGGGCTGCTGCTGCTGAGTCTGGCGGCAGCCGGCTGCAAACCGTACCAATACCAAGGGACTGAATACCCCGACCCGGAGCCGGCGGCCGACTTCACCCTGGAAGAAGCGACCGGCGGGGTGTACCAGCTGAGCGAGCATCGGGGCAAGGTGATCTTGATTTTCTTCGGCTACACCTCCTGCCCCGACGTCTGCCCGGTGACTCTGAGCATCGCCAAACAGGTGCTGGAAGGGCTGGGAGATGACGCTTCCGGGGTAGAGTTC
>JAHEEY010000341.1 GCA_024640485.1 Chloroflexota bacterium
TTCATCCCTATTTGGCTCTTTCAACCAGCTGGACAAAACTCGGCTTCAGGGCAGCGCCGCCCACCAAGGCGCCATCGATGTCTGGATGGCTCATGTATTCGGCGATATTATCCTCATTGACACTGCCGCCGTACTGTATACGGACTTTCTGGGCTGTCGCTTCGCCGAACATGTCGGCGATAGACCCACGGACAGTCAACCCAATGATGCTGCCTGCCAGGGCGGCACTGGCGGACTTGCCGGTTCCGATAGCCCAAATTGGCTCATAAGCGATCACACATTGGGCAGCTTGCTCTGCCGTGAGGCCGGCAAAAGCGGCCTTCACCTGGCCGCCAACGAAGCTCTGGGTCTCGCCGGCTTCGTTCTGTTCCAGGCTCTCGCCCACACAGACCATTGGGGTGAGTCCGTGGGCCAAAGCAGCCTTGATCTTCTTGTTGACACCCTCGTCCGTTTCACCGAAGTACGCCCGCCGTTCTGAATGGCCTAGGATAACGTATTTGCAGAACGGCGTGATCATATTGGGGGCCAGCTCACCAGTGAATGCCCCTTTTTCCTCGTAGTGCATATTCTGAGCACCCACACCGATTTTGGTGGCACTCAAGGCATCAAATACACCTGGGATGGCAATCGCCGGCGGGCAGATGACGGCATCGACGCCTTGCACATTATTCAAACCGCGCCGAATCTCTCGGACAAATTCCACTGCCTGGGCAGCGGTCATATTCATTTTCCAATTTCCAGCAATAATTGGGGTACGCATTTTTTCTCCTATTCTAATTCTTGTTCCTGGACGATTTTAGCGATTCGCAGCGACATCCATCGAGATGGGCGACTGGCAGAGGCGGCTTCAAAAGCGGTGAGCGCCTCTCCGTTCTTCCCCATCTCCAAATAGGTTAGTCCCTGCAGGAAATAGAGATCGTTCAGGTATGGGTTGTTCTCAATTTCCAACGTGCTGTTGATAATAGATAGCGCGCCGTCCAGGTTTCTTCTCTGGAAAGCGAGGTACGCCTCACCGACCTTAATGGTGATCTGGGCAGCCCCGCGCGGCTGTTGGCTCAGCTGATCGACATAGCTCTGCACCAGTCTCATCGGCGTCTGATCCAGCAGCATCGCCATCATCAGCATCTGCTGCAGCCCCGCATCATTCTCAAATCTGGCCAGGCCTTCCTGTAAGACCATGACTGCCAATCCGGCGCGGTCCGTCTCCATGAGCCGCTCGGCAACGGCCGCAAACCCAACGGCTCTTCTTGTCTGCTTGAGAGCATCGCCGATCAGAGTTCTGGCATCTCCATCCCGGTCATTGTCCAAATAGGCCAGGGCCAACTCGAAACGAAGCTGGCTGTCTGCAGGATTGGCGTTCAGCAACCTCTCCAATTCGGAAACGGGGCGGATTTCCTGCGGTAATTCCAGGGTAAGTTCCGGCGGTTCTTCAACGACAGCAGTCGTGGAATCAGTGGCAACATCGACGACACCGGCGGGCCGATCGTCCGCAGGCTGGTTTGCGCTGCGCTGCTGCCGGATTCCCCGAAGCAGCGACAGAAGCAGGAACACAGCGATGATCAGCACAGCAGTGATCCCAGCTTTCGGCAGCCAAGAGCCGTGACTGGTGGGAGCCGGTTCGCCGCTTGCAACCTCTGGCTTGCGGGCATCTTCCTGAATTCTCTGGGGTCGCAGCGGCGGAGAGTGGTTGGTCAGCGGTGCAGGTGGCGCCACAACGGGCGCTGTTATTTCCGGTTCATCAACTCTCCCCGGGCCAGTATCGGCGGTATCCTGCTCTGCCGGCTGTGAACCAGCAGCGGCGGTGAAAGCGGTCACCAACTCACCAGCACTCTGGTATCGCTCTGCCGGTGATTTATGCAGCGCTTTCAGCAGCACCTCTTCCATCTTTGGATTGACGTCCTGATTGATGCTGCTGGGCTTTGGCGGTGGGTCAAAGATCTGGGAATGGATCACCGCATAACTGGTATCAGATTTGAAAGGTACTTGCCCGGTGATCATCTCATAAAGAACGATACCGAATGAGTAGACATCCGTCCGGGCGTCTAAATCATCTTCGCCTTTCGCCTGTTCCGGTGAGATGTATTGGGGGGTGCCCATGATCATCTCTTGCGACATTGTCGACTCGCCCGCCTGAACAATGCGTGCTAGACCAAAGTCGGCGATATAAACATGGCCCTGCTCTGAAATCAAGATATTTGACGGCTTGACATCACGATGCAGCACGCCTTGCTCATGGGCATAGTCCAGCCCGCTGCCGATCGCTGCTGCGATTTCCAAGGTCTGTGCCAGCCGCAGCGGCGTCCGGCTGATACGTTCCTTCAAGGTCTCGCCGGCGATATAGCGCATCACCAGGTAGGGATGTCCCTGCTGTTCGGCATAATCGTAGACGGTGAC
Organism: Chloroflexota bacterium; assembly: GCA_024640485.1. Lineage (GTDB taxonomy): Bacteria > Chloroflexota > Anaerolineae > Promineifilales > Promineifilaceae > JAHEEY01. Next base: position 2,395 of record JAHEEY010000341.1, read on the forward strand.
GATGTTGCTATGCTCCAGCCGGGCGACGACTTGTGCCTCGCGGGTAAACCGCCGCAAAAAGGAATCATCCTCTTTGAAGGCGGCATGGAGCACCTTTATGGCCACATACCGGTCCAGACGCGCATGATACCCCTTGTAGACCGTGGCCATGCCGCCCTTTCCCAATTTCTCTACTATCCGGTATGCGCCAACTTCGGTACCGACCTCAAACATCATCGCATTATCGCCTATTGCCTTTGATATTCTGTCAATTATAGGTTAGCCAAGGGAGCAGGGCAACGCCGTGGGCTGACTCTGGTGGGTGCGAGACAGCAGGGCCAGCAGCCAGACCTGGAAAGGCCAGCAATCAGGGTTAGATTGCCATTTAACGATGGACGGGGCCGTCTAGACCAGGCTCTCTTGCTTCACATACTCTTCCGGCCTGATGGAGATCGCCTGGCTGGTGCTGTCAGTGCTCATGCTGATCCCGTAGAGCGTCTGGGCCACCTGCACCGTACCCCGATTGTGGGTAATGACGATGAACTGCGTATTGGCGCTCAGCTGGCGCAGCAGGTCGCGGAAACGGTTGACGTTGGCCTCATCCAGCGCAGCGTCAACCTCATCCATCACGCAGAAGGGAGTTGGCGACACCTTCAACAGGGAGAAAATGAGCGCCACCGCGGTCAACGATCGCTCGCCGCCGGAAAGCAGCGCCAATGCTTGCTCACGCCGGTTAGGCAGCCGGGCGATGATGTCCACACCGCTGTTGGTCAAGTCGTCCGGATCGGTAAGATCCAGCCGGGCTGAACCGCCACCAAACAGCTGGGTGAAGGTGGTGCCGAACACCTCATTCACTTTTTCAACCGTCTCCACAAAAGCGCGCGAGGTCAGCTCGTCTAGCTCTTTGATAACCCGGTGCAGTTGGAGTTCGGTCTGCTGCAAGTCCTCAACCTGCTGGCCCAGAAATTCATACCGGGTGTTGGTTTCTTCATACTCTTCCGGGGCATCCGGGTTGATGGCGCCCATCCGCTGCATTTGGCCGCGGTAATTTTGGATGCTTTCTTCAATATCACGGGGCAGGTCGTCGACGCGAGGGAGCAGTTCGACCACGTCATCCATCGGCAGCGGGGTCGGCCCGGTTTGATCATCATCGTAGCTGAGGGAAACGATCCCCAGGTCCGCCTTGATGCGTTCCTGCAGCGCCTCCACTTGCGTCTGTTTCTGGCTGAGGGCGATCTTTACCTGGGTATATTGGGTCTCGTTCTGATGCGTCTTCTTCCGCAGCTGCGACGCTTCATCTTCCAGCTCGAACAACGCTTTGCGCCCCTGGTCCAATTTCTGCTTGAGCGGGACCAGCTGAGCATTCAGGGTCTCCATCTGCTGGCGGAAATTCGCTACCTGAGACTCTTCAGCGGCTAGCGACATCTGCTGCTGCTGTTTGTGCAGCGACTCCTGGCGCACCCGCAAGCTGTTCAGCTGGTTCTCAATCTGCCGGAGGGTGCCGCGGCGGCTGTCGACCACCGCCCTGCGCCCAGCGACAATCGATTGGGCCGCGTGAACATTCTGCTGATAGATCTGCCGCTGCTGCTGCCCCAGAATCTCCTGCTGATTCGCTTCGTTAACCAGTTGGCCCAACCGATCCTCTTCAGCCCGCAGCTCATCGGCATCATTCTGATTTGCCTCGATATCTGTCTGCCGTTTGACAGCTTTCGCCTCAGAGCGAGCGGCCTCTTGACGCAGCTTCTTCACCTCTGCTTCCGCCTGCTGCCATTCCGCTTCATCTCGCAGAATGCTGCTGCCGGCATCCCGGGCATGGCGTTCGACCAAACCTCCGGCATGGGCCACGAAACCGGACAGGGTCACCACCATCGCCCCAGCAGGGAGCAGCTGGGCTAAACGGTAAGCCGCCTGAACATCATCTTTGACAATCAGCACCTGGCCCAACAGCAGCTGTGCCAACGGCCGCATGGCAGGTCCGGAGCCGGCCAGGTTTACCGCCCAATCTATGACGGCGGGATCGTTTGGAGTTTCCAGCATGACTGGGGGATGAATTTCGTTGACGGCCACCGCTGACCAGCTTTCTTTCGGCTCACTTCCCCGAAGCAGCTGCCAAATGTCTGAAGCGCCAGGCACTACAACAGCAGCCAAATGGGTCCGCAGCGCGGCCTCAACCGCGGTTTCATATTGGCTGGGAATAGTGATCAGGCCTGAGAAGCGTCCGATGATCCCCACATCCGGCCCAATTTCGATATCTCGATGCCGCACCTGATAAAGCAGATCTGCCCGTGCTTCCAATCTGGCCAGGTTATTTCGCAGCTTATTGAGCTTCTGATCATGCTCATAGCTCTCGCGCCGGAGCCGCTTCAAATCACGGATCAGCTTCTGGCGGCGGTCATTGGCACTCTTCCGCTGCTTGCGCAGTTCGTTCGACTGAGAAGGTGCGGCGGCTTCAGCCCGACTCTTATCGAACTGCTCCAATTCTTTACGCCTTTCCTGGAAAGCAGCCTCGGCCTCATTCTGTTCGGCCACGGCCTGAGCGACTTCCCCCTGCGCGCTGATTCGCTGCTGCTCCAGCGCCGGCCGATCCCGTTCAATCTCATCCAGCTGCCTTTCAGCGGAAGCTTGGCGCTCTTGAAGCACCGCTACCTGGCGGCGGAAGCGCTCCAGCTTTTCACGGATCTCTTCTCGATCCGAATCAGTGCGGGAGATCTGCTGCTGCAGTTGATTGACCAGACGACGCTGTTCATCAATCTTGTCTTGATGCAGCTGCATCTGCTGACGGCTTTCCTGCCAGGTCGCTTCTACTGCGGCGGAAGTCTCTCTAGCCCGGCGGATCTCATCTTTTGCCAATTCCCATTTATGCCCGTACCAGATGCGCAGCAGCTGGCGCAGATCCGCGGCCACCTGTTCATAATTGCGCGCTCGGGTTGCCTGTCTCTTTAGCGAGGCAAGGCGCGGGCGAATTTCGGAGAGAATATCGTTGACTCGTTCAAGGTTCCGTTGGGTCTCATCTAGCCGCCGGATGGTCTGGGAACGCTTGGCCTTGTAATAACTTATCCCGGC
>JAHEEY010000342.1 GCA_024640485.1 Chloroflexota bacterium
TCGGCAGCCTGGGGGGGAGCGCGGAAAGTGTAACGTTTGGCGGCGGGCTCTCCAATGTCACCGAGGGCGGATTCTAAGTTGCCAACCGTGATATCCGCTGAGGACAATGGTAGCAGGAGTTCGGCAAATGGGTAGGCGACATCTCCCTGGCTGATGGCATAGCCCAGGGAACGATCCAGCATGATGTCGCCCACGGCGGCGGCACGAACCAAAGGTCCGGGCCTCAAATCCTCCAGAAGCCGCGCCGCCAGCTGTCCGCTTTCATCGGCATATTCATCGCTGGACAGTATCGACCAGATCTCCCGGAACGGGTATCCCTGCTGATCAGGCATCATCCCGTCCACACGCAGCGCCTTTTCCTGGGGCGTGATCGCTTCCCATTTGACAACGGTCACCAGCGGGTGTCCATCCGCCAGAATACGCTGCCCTTCTTCGGAGCTGATTCCTTCCCACTCAATGGTGAACGGCACCGTCAATGCCAGCGGTTCATCCGCGATGATGAAGCCTGAATCTGCCTGAATCAAAGCGGCGTCGGCGGAGCCAGCGCTCAGCCAGGAGGCGGGATCATCAGCCGCTGTCGCCGTCCAATGACGTCCGGAGACGCTAGTGTTGTTGTATTCAGCCAGGGAGAGCGCGATGGGATCATGCCACTGCGCGGGCAGCGCCAAAATCAGCTCTCGGGGTGGGGTGGGGCTAATTGCTGCTGTCGCCGTAGGCTCTGACACCGTTGGTACGGGCGGCGGAGCTGCCGACGCTGTGGGTTCTATCGGAACAGTTGTCGGACTGGCTGAGAGCGGCCTCGGGCTGGGATCGATTGGCACCGCGCTGCTCATCACAGTCGGCACGGCCATGCGGTTGAGTTGAGTCCCTGGCTGACAGCCAACCATCAGCACCGTCAGGAGCATAATTGAGAATATCGATCGTTTCATGGAATACAAGGGGGCGGCTGTGTTTCAAATTGGTTCGCGGTCAAGAACTGGCCTGTATCCTTGAGCTGGGTGGCAAGGTCCACCCCGACATACCGATAATGCCACGGCTCATAATAGAAACCGGTCAGTTCGAAAGAGTCGCGCGGATAGCTCAGGGTAAAGCCGTAGAGATGAGCATTTTCCTCCAGCCAGCGGCTTTCACTGGTCATGTAGAAGTAGGTATGGAATTGGATATCTTCCTCGCCAACGATTCCCGGCAGTTCCGGTGATCCGAAGTCAACGGTAGTGCCCAGCTGATGTTCCGAGTGGCCCGGAGGAGCGCTCAAAATAGCCGCCCGATCCGGTTCTCTTTGCAGCCATTTGTTCCAGGCAATCGACTGGGCGGCGTAGCTGCGATAGGCTGAGATGATGAAAGGTTTCAATCCGGCAGACTCCATCGCCGCAATCATCTCCGCCAGCGGCGGCAGCACCATCTCTCTGATTTCGGATGGGTAGCCCAGGGTGACCCGGTTGGGCAGCGCATCGGACAATTTCACCAGATCGCTGGGAGCGAAATCCCGGCTCATAGCGAACTTCTGAGTGATAATAGGCAGCAGGCCATCGTCAGGGATTCGCTGGTCACAAGGGCGCAGCGGTTCAGCCGTCGGCGAAGGGATCGGCGTTTCGGTGGCTGTTGGTGTCGCCGTCGGAATTGGGGATGGCGTTGCGCTTGCGGTGGGGATCGGCGTCACCGTCGCCGGGATCGCCGGAACCACGGTGCTGGTCGCGGTGGCGGAAGGCACCGGAGTGAACTCAACGCTTGCGGCCAACGGTGCCACGGCCGGCGTTACTGGGATCTCCGCGTCAGCGGGCACGGCAGGTCCACATCCCGCAATCAACAAGCCCAGTAGGGCAAAGGTCAGCAGCAGCGCTTTCATAATATGACTCACCAGCCTTGGACACCAAATCATGATGTCTGGCTGATGCTCTCCTTCTGCTCACTGCCCCAACCGCCGCCGCCCGGCGTTTCCACATGCAGAATGTCATTGGCCGCCAGGCTAATTGAAAACTTGCCCGGTAGATCCGTCAGCTGCCCGTCACGTTCCACACGGTTCTTTCCCGGTTCGCCAGCTTGCCCGCCGCTCAACCCGTAGGGGGGCAGAATTCGACGATCGCTGGTTACCGTGGCAGAGGCTGGCGCCAAGAACTGGATAGTGCGAACCAGGCCGTCACCGCCCCGATTTAGGCCGTTTCCGCCAGAGCCATGGCGCAGACTGTATTCTAAAAGCCGGATGGGGTAGCTGTACTCCAATGCTTCAACCGGTGTGTTCAGCGTGTTGCTCATATGGACATGAATGCCGCTTGCCCCGCTGCCTGAGGGGCCGCCGCCAGCGCCGCCGCCTATGGTTTCATAATAGGCGAATGGCAGGCTGATTTCGCCGCCGGCCGATTGGGCGTCCGCCGGCCGTAGTTGCCCCCCAAAGGTCAAGTTATTCATTGTTCCTTGGCTGGCAGCTGGAATCAGATCGGGAAGCGCCTGCGCCAGCGCCCCGAAAACCACATCGACGATGCGCTGCGAAGTCTCGACATTGCCGGCAGCCACCGCATGGGGCGGCAGCGGATCCAGCATCGACCCATGGGGTATGACAAACGTGATCGGTTCAAATGCGCCCTGGTTCATGGGCAGGCTGCTGTCCAGTAGGGCCAGACTAACGCAGCGAAGGCAGTATCCAACGGCGGAATGGACGATAGCTGGGACCGCGTTCAAGTTGCCCGAGACCGCTGGCGATGTGCCCCTGAAGTCGACTGCCATCTCATGCCCTTCAATGGTGATGGCCACCTCAATTGGCAGCGGTTCGCTCTGCTGGCCATCGTCGTCTAGATAGTCCCGAAACCAATAGCGGCCGTCCGGGATCAAGGCGATCGCTTTGCGGGTTAGGGTTTCGGCATAGCCGATCAACGCGCCTGCCTGTGCAACGGTCTCTGCTGCCCCGTACCGTGCCACGATCTCCTTCAGCCGCGCGGAGCCGATTTCATGGGCTGCCAGCTGAGCTTCAAGGTCGCCATTCCGTTCAACCGGCGTGCGTACATTGCGCAGGATCAGCTGCCAGACGGCCTCGTTCCGAATGCCGCGCTCCACAAGCCTGATCGGGGGGATAATGATTCCTTCTTGAAAGAGCTCAGTCGAAAGCGGCATCGAGCCCGGCGACATGCCGCCGACATCGGCGTGATGCGCCCGGCTGGCGACGAAGAATGCTGGGCCTGATGATTCACCTCCTAAAGAGATGAATACCGGCGACACCAGGGTGATGTCCGGCAGATGATTTCCGCCCAAGTAGGGGTCATTTAGGATGACCACATCACCTGGATTAAATGGGGCGCATCGATCAATCGCCGCCCGCACCGACGCCGGCATAGCCCCCAGGTGAACCGGAATGTGAGCGGCCTGGGCTAGCATCCGGCCATCGCCCAAGAACACCGCGCAGCTGAAATCCAGCCGTTCTTTGATGTTCGGGCTGTAGGCGGCTCTGCCTAAAGTAACCCCCATTTCTTCCGCAGCTGAATTGAGCAAATGGCGGAATATCGATAGCGTTGCGGCGTTTGGAACCATTTGATTTGGGGTGGCGTACGGGTTGTCCGTGCTACTTCTCAATGAAAACGGGCAGATTCTCCAATGCCACCACATGGGACCAATCGGCGTCGCCTTCGGTGAATACCGCGGCAACTTTGCTGATGTTTCCGCCGGCTTCGGTGACCACATTGGTCATGCCGGCCAATGTACTGCCGGTGCTGACCACATCATCAATCAGGATGACGTTTTTGCCGGCGATCAGCGAGATATCTTTTTCATCCAGGTAAAGCGTCTGCGGCTTCCCGGTGGTGATCGATAACGTCTCGGCGCTAATCGCATTGCCCATATACCCTTTGTAATCCTTGCGCAGGACCACATAGGGCAGGCCCATCAGGGCGCTCAATTCATAGACCAGTGGAATGCTCTTGGCTTCGGCGGTGACCAGTGTGTCTGCGGGAACGCCAATGAGCCGTTCGGCCAGGACGGCAGCGGAAGCCTTGACCACGTTGGTATCCCCAAGCATGTTGAAAACAGCAATTCTCACCCCAGGGGCGACCTCGAAAAGCGGGAAGTGTCGGGTCAGCCCGGCGATATGTACTTCGTATGTTTCACGTTCAGACATTTGATGTCCATCTCCTTCAATTTGAGTGGGCTAAGTTTACTGGATGATGGAGTAAAAGACACATTAAATTATCCTCGGCATGGGGCTAGCGGGGGGAGCTGAGGCCGGTCGATGGGTACTTGCCCATCTCTCGTTGGATATTGGCGATGTGGTGGTCTGTTCGGCTTAGTTGCCGTAGCTGATACGGTAAACAGCGTCATTGATGTAGTCGCCCACAAATATCACGCCGCCGCTGCTGATCACCAGCCCCAACGGCATTGCCCCGGGCCATTGGGCGAACCAGCTGACATCGCTCTGATAGCTGTCGCCTGCCGGTGTAAGGCGCACCCGGGCGATGCCCGTCTGGGCATCCGGCTTGAGCCAGGAACCAAACACGGTCACATAGGCAGCTGCAGTTTCGCTGCTGCTCCGGTAAGCCTCAGGGAAACCAGCCGCGGAGTAGAAGTCTACACTGTTTGCCGAGGAATGGGGCTCGAAATAAGCGACCGCCGTTTCACTATTGTCACAGCCGCTCCCTTGGCCATCGTTCCAGCAGTCGGGCCAGCCGTAATCACTGCCTTCCCGAATCAGATTGAGTTCCTCAAAGGGAGCGTCCATACCCAGGTCGTCTCGGCCGTTGTCGGTGGCAAACAGATCGCCAGAGGTTGGGTGAAATGCCAGGTCGAACGGGTTCCTCAAGCCAGTGGCGATGATCTCGCCATCGCCGGTCTCCGGATCAAAGCGCATGATCGTGCCGCTGCGTGGATCTAGCTCAACACAGGCGTTGCAGGTAGATCCGATGCCCATATAGAGCATGCCATCGGGCCCAAACTTGAGATTGTCGTTTTGGTGCAGCCCCACCGGCAGGCCAGTGGTCAAATCAGTTGCGCTGTCAGCCTGCAGATCGCCGTCAACATCCCTCAATACACTGATCTTGCTGTTGCTGGAAATGTACACTGCCTTCTGGTCAGGGCTGATCGAAATGCCCAGCGGGATGTTGAATCCGCTGCTGAAAAGGGTGTCTTGCTCGGCGTGGTGGTCACCATCAGTATCTTCCAATACATGGATGCTGCCGTCTTGCGAAGTGACAAACAGCCGGCCCTCCGCATCAAGCGTCATGCCTGTTGGCCTGAACACCGTGGCGTACTTGAACATCGAGAAACCCGGGGGAAGCACCGCCCCTTCAACCTCGATAACCGCAGGCGGTACCGTCGGGATTGGCGTAAATGTAGGCGTAGGTGCCGGCGTCGCCGTCATCGTAGCCGTAGCGGGTATCGGTGTGCTGGTATGGGTGGGCTGTGACAGCAAGCTGATCGCCGACTGAATAGTCGCAGTCGGCGTCGCGGTCG
>JAHEEY010000026.1 GCA_024640485.1 Chloroflexota bacterium
GTTGGCCCGACCATCTGCTACGCTTTTATGCAGGCGGTGGGGATGGTCAACGACCACGTGACCAGCTGCTTCCGCTATCATGAGGTAGGGGAGGCGTAGCACTACGGGTGTGGTCAAAAAAAGTAGATGCAGAACGGTCGTGCCCGCTAGGGTACGGCCGTTTTTTGTACCACGGTCATTAGTTGGGCAGCCCCTTTTGAATGCTGCGTATATCAATCGTTCCCACAGCTGCCGTCCAGCGGAGGTGTCGCGTCAGACAAGTCATTGAGTGAACCATTATGATTTATTCTATGATGTGTATCATGGGAGCCGCGCATCTGATATCTGACATTTTCAGGAGAAATGAAAAAAGCGTGACCAAGTTCAAATATGCTGTTACCTTGTTATTTCTGATGGGAGCGGTCGCCTGCAGCACAGGTCAGCCGGCTGTTGATTCCGCTCCGGCGTCTGCACCTGTATCATCGCCTGCGGCCGCTGTCGGACAGCAAGTGGCTGACCCAACCGCGGCTCCGACTTCTGCCCCAATGGTTGTGCCGACATCTGTGCCGGCAACTGCCGAACCAACCGCGGCTCCCACTGTCGACGCGCTGTCAGCGGCTGTCGATGCCTTGAAATCAGCCCTGGTCGGTCAGGACTATGCCCAGATGGAAGCGCTGATGAGCGACCTTTTCGCCGTGGGCGGCTGGCGATCTGAGTGGCGAACCCATGGTTCAGCGCAGGCGGCGGCTCTCTTTCAAGACGGTTCCCTACCGGCCCCGACGGCGGTGGAATTCTCTGATCTCACTGAGGAAGAGATCTCGGCGCTGATTGGTCAGCCGCCGGCTAGCATGTTCGCTCCGGATGTCCAGATATCCACCGCCCTGCATAGCAGCGGTTGGGGGCCATCGGGCAGTGACGAAGCGATTCTGTTCCTGATCGATGAAAATGGCCAGTACCGTTGGTCGGCCTTTCTCTACACCAGCGGCCGTTTCGCTGATGCCAGGTTGGGGCGCGTAGCCGCGCCTGTTGGATTGATTTACCGGCCTGTTGACGGCGGCGTCTATCAAATCCAGTTTGACGGCCAACACCGCCAGCTTCTGGACGCCGAGGATGGAATGCTGCCAAACCTGCGGATCTCGCCCGACGGCCGTTTCGCTGCCTATCTCACTGATGACCGGCATCTGTGGCTGATCGACACCGGTTCAGGTGAACGTCGGCGGCTGGCCGCCGAGTACAACCTGTCCACCTATCTGGCCTGGGCAGATAACGACACCTTGTTTGCCGGCGTCTGGCTGAGTCCGGACGAGGCAGACGGCCCCAATGTAGGCCACATTACCACCATCGACGTCGAGAACGACGAGGTCTTCATCCTGGACGAGGGTCAGCTTTCGGCCAGCCATCCGGCGATGGCGGCTGATGGTCAGCGGATCGCCTATGCCGTCTTGTCGGTCAGCGCTGAAGATATACTTACCAGCCGCCTCTACGCGCCCGATACCGGCCTGGAGCGTTTCGACCCGTCAGCCTTCACCGCTCAGGACTTAATCGACCGTCCCCGGTTCAACCCGGCATGGTCGGCTGATGGCCGCCAGCTGGCCTGGCTTGCCTCAACTGGTGAGCGGGTGGGACTGCAGATCTTCGACTTGGAAGTGAAGACGGCTGTGCAGATCTTTGATTGGGATCCGGCCCGCTTTGGGGCGATACTGCCCGCGCCGGCCTGGAGTGCTGACGGTCAATGGTTGGCGTTGGAAATCTACACTAACAACCCAGCCGATGCCGGCACTTGGCTCATCGCCTCTGACGGCAGTAGCAAGATCCAGATCAGCTCAGAAGGGATGGAACCCCATTGGGTCAATGAATCGCAGTTGGTCTACCTGACACACAGTGGGCCGCGATTCTATGATGTTTCCAGTGGTGACTCCTTTGAGATGGACCTCCCCCAAGGCAGTTGGGTGTTCGGCGTCACTAGCATGGCTGAGTTGGAGAAACGAACCAATTAGGCTGACCGAATTGGCGTGAAGAAGATTGTTGTGCAGTAGAGGCGTGTTCACACGCCTCTTTGTGTTTGGACGCTCAGACGCCGGCCAGTTAGAAATTTGGTATCATCTGTTTAGGTCGGAAATCGGCACGGAGCCGTACCGCCTAGAGAGGAGAACGATATGGTTTCTAAGGTTCCATTGACCCAAGTGAGCGCGATTTCTCAGCAAGTTTGCCTGATCACCGGCGCTTCACGAACATTGGGAGCGGAGATCTCCCGGCGGATGGCTGCCGAGGGTGCTAAGGTTGCGGTCAACTATCACCAATCCGCTGAGGCGGCCCAGGCCCTCTGTCAGGAGCAGGCTGCCGCCGGCAGCAGCCTGGTGCCGATCCAGGCTGATGTCAGCCAGCCGGATCAGGCCCAGCGGCTGGTAGACCAGACCTGGGAGCAGTTGGGTCCTATCGATATCCTGGTCAACAATGTCGGCCCCTATGTCGATACCCCTTTCTTGGAAATGCCGGTAGATGACTTTGACCGCATTCTGGCGGGCAACATCCGGGCCACCTTCCTGATGACTCAAGCGGCAGGCAGGAAGATGAAAGAACGGGGGCGGGGGGTGATCATCAATATCGCTGCCACCGATATCTTCCACCGCAGCCATTCTGTCTACGGGTTGGCCAAAAGCGGTGTCATTCATCTTACCGAGGCGTTCGCCTTGGAGCTGGCCCCGGAAGTGCGAGTGAACGCCCTGGCGCCCGACCTGATTGCCGATAACGAAGGGATGGACCCAGCGTTCGTAGCTAAGTCGATCGCCGGCACCCCTGCCGGACGGCTGGTGACCCGGGCTGAGGTCGCCGCTATGGTGGCGCTGCTCTGCACGCCTGCGTTTGACATTGTCACCGGCCAGACCATTGCCATGGACGGCGGCCGCCGGCTGCCCCGAATCAATTTTGGCTGAACAGGATAACAAAGGACCCTCAAATGGGTGAAGAGCCTGGCCAAGAGTTGTCACTGCCTGATCCGCTTCAGAGCGCTGACGGCCGCCCGATCGCATCGGTCGAGGCGTGGCAGCGGCAGCGTCGGCCGCAGATCTTGACCCTGTTTCGCGAGCACGTTTATGGCCGTTCGCCTGAAACGCCGCTGGAAACGCAATCCCAGCTTCTAGAAATGACCGCTGATGCGCTGGGGGGCAAAGCGATCCGCAAGCAGGTGGCCCTGCAGTTCAAATCCGGCGACAGCCGGCTGACCATCAATCTGCTCCTCTATCTGCCGGCTGCCGCCCAGTCCCGCCCGGTGCCGGTTTTTTCGCTGCTCAATTTCAACGGCAATCACACCGTTTATCCGGATCGGGCCATTCGTATTCCCACAGGATGGGTGCCCGAAGAATTTCGGCCGGCAGAGGCGTTCCGCGGCGCCAGGGGGGACAGCTATCCGGTGCCAGGCATCCTGGCCCGTGGGTATGGGTTGGCGACGGCGTATGCCGGCGATATCGACCCCGACTTCGACGATGGGTTCAAAAACGGCGTGCATGGGCTGCTGGGCGTGCCCGGGCAGCGGCAGCCAGACAGCTGGGGGACCATCGCCGCCTGGGCCTGGGGCTTGAGCCGCATCATGGATTATTGTTTAACCGATGATCAGATCGATCACCGACGGGTGACGGTACTGGGGCACTCCCGCATGGGCAAGGCGGCCCTGTGGGCGGGTGCTGAGGACTCCCGTTTTGCGCTGGTGATTTCTAACAACTCCGGCTGCAGCGGCGCCGCCCTCTCCCGCCGCCGGCAGGGGGAGAGTGTGAAGGTGATCAATGACCGTTTCCCCCATTGGTTCTGTCAAAACTACCGGCAGTACAACGACAGGGAGGAGGCGCTGCCGGTGGACCAGCACTTGCTGCTCTCATTGATAGCGCCCCGCCCGCTGTATGTAGCCAGCGCCTCCCAGGATGATTGGGCCGACCCAGAGGGTGAGTTCCTGGCTTGCCGCTATGCTGAACCGGTATACCATCTGTTTGGCTTGAAAGGGATGGATGCCGTCCGGATGCCTGCCCCGGATACGCCGCTGCACCACGGCCATATCGGCTATCATCTGCGCAGCGGCCCGCACGGTCTGACCGCCTATGATTGGCGCTGCTATATTGATTTCGCCAATACCCATTTCCATCCAGCCGGCAAAACGAAAACGAACGAGTAAACGACTTAATGATGAAAGACAGCAGCCGGTTGGCTGCGCTTTCCAAAGGAGTAGCACATGGACCTACAACAAACTATCCGTTCTCAATATCACGCATCATTGGAAATGTTCAAGCAGACAGTGGTCAAGTGCCCTGAAGCGATGTGGGACGACAGCCGTCACCGCAATCGGACCTGGCTGCTGGCCTATCATGCTCTCTATTACACCCACCTTTATCTGGGTCCGGCTGAAGCGGATTTCACCCCATGGCCCGGCCACCGCGACAACATCCACCGCATGGGTTCCCCTGAACATCAATCGGGAACTGAGGCGGCCTATTCCCAAGCCGAGATCCTGGCATATGTGGACTACTTCCAGGATAAGATCGATGAGATGGTAGACAGCCTGGATCTGGCCAGCGATCAATCGGGCTTTCATTGGCTGCCGTTTAACAAACTGGAACTGCAGTTTTACAACATCCGGCATCTGCAGCAGCATACTGGAGAGCTTAGTGAACGGCTGGGGCAGGAGGCTGGGCTGGATATCGATTGGGTGGGGATGAAGCGCGAGGGCGGCGCTTGATCAGGGCACTGCCTGCCGAAAGCGGATAAGATTGGGAACGGCGGCTGTGATACAGCCTGGCGGCATACCATTGAAAGGGAGCAAACATGACGGTTGATTTCGGCGCTGAAAACTACTACGCAGATCAAACTTTCAAGGGGATAACCTGGGAGCGGAGCCAGCTGGTATCGGTGGAGTTTGATGAATGTACCTTCATCGATTGCTCCTTCGTTGAATCCCAATTCGTGAATTGTAAATTCTCGGAATGCACCTTTCAGAGATGCGATTTGACCATGGCTCAGCTAACCGGCAGCTTGTTTGCCAGCCCGGTTTTTGAAGAGTCGAAGCTGGTGGGCATTGATTGGACCCTGGCTGCCTGGCCGCCGCTGCGGCTGCAGAACACGCTCCGTTTCTCACGCTGCGCCATGGGCCATTCAACCTTTATCGGCTTGAAGTTGAGCCGGATGCAGCTGACCGACTGTACGGCCGCCAATGTCGATTTTCGCGAGGCGGATCTGTCGAAGGTAGACTTCTCCGGTACAGATCTCTCTGCCAGTATGTTTCACCACACCGAATTAGCCGGCGCCGATCTGAGCCGGGCCCGAAACTATCAAATTCGGCCGGCAGACAACAACTTAAAAGGGGCCAAGTTTTCGCTGCCGGAAGCGATAACACTACTGCAGAATTTGGGCATCAAGTTGGTGGATTAGCGAATGAGATTGACGCCAGCAGTGCGCCGCGGGTCATTTTCCCGCAGGCTTATCTGACAGCCAGCGGCTGGCTAGAGGTTTTCAGCGGCTATTAGAGGGGTCAGGCGGCTACTATCCCCTGGGACATGTTTTCGCCGTTCAGACGAGATGCTTCAGGGATCATGATCATATCGACTTCATACCGGTCGGCATAATCGAGCACGAACTGTGCCACCGCCCCCACGACTGTCTCGATCCGGGCCAGGATTGAACGTCGCTGCAGCTGAGCTTGCAGCCCTCTCAGGCCGATAAAAAGACGTTCGTCTTCGTTCTGATACCACATCGACTGCCCCGGGGCGCGGACGCACAGCAGGATCAGTTCGGAGGATGTCTCCTCCGCTCGTCTCATCGCCGGTTCAAAAATCTGTGTGGATAAATCCGCTTCTCTAAATGGAACCAGAATCAATCCGCTGCGCCCACGGCCGGTACTGCCCAGTGGGTTGGGTGGACCTTTGCCGCTGATTCCACTTCTGTAGTTCAGGCTCATTCAACTTACCTTATCTGCCGATACGGATCGGCAGGTCATTTTTTGGCGGCGAAGTGGGCAGCTCCGTAAAGCCTTCACCTGTGTGGGAGGGTGTGAAAAGCATCATAAATAAACTTGGGGAGGGGCGGTTCGTCTCGAACCTGCCGTGGTCGCTTGAGGGCAGAACGATGCATGATGCTTTGAAAGGCTTACTTACAGTCTAAACAATTACAGAGTTGAACGCAAGCAGGTGAGCCTACTCTGCGATAGCGGTAGAGGAGGGGTATTTCTCGCCTCAACCGGCTGTGGGAGAGAGCAAAAGCGGCTGTCCCCCGGCGGGCGACATGCCGGATCAACCAGAGGCAAGCAGCCTCCGCATCCGGTTTATTGTTATGCTGAATCCGGCTAGCTATAATAACTAGCTCAAGCGGGATCGCGTCTGTCCTTGGACTTTTTTGGGTAGCCCTCCTCCTGGAGTGCAGCTCGCTCAAATCCCATCAGTTTGACGAATGTGAATCACCCTGTCAAACAGTTAGACCAAAACGTCGCGGCTTATCAAAGGAATTGGCGGAAGCGTTTTCAGCGCTCGCTGCTAATCCACTAGATCCTGAGAAGGTCATTCAATGCAAACATGGCGCATCAATGTTCGAAACCAAACGCTTACCCGTGAGGCCATCCCACCAAGTTGGGAGCATCTTGGTGGTAGAGGACTGCTGGCCCGCATACTGGTCGATGAAACCCCTGCCACCTGTGAACCATTAGGGCCCAAAAACAAGTTGATCTTTGCCCCCGGATTGTTGGTTGGTCACAGGCTGTCCAGCTGTGATCGCATTTCCGTGGGTGCCAAGAGCCCGTTGACTAACGGGGTCAAAGAGAGCAATGCTGGCGGCCGCACCGGGCTGCAGCTGACCTATCTCGGTATCAAGGCGCTGGTTATTGAAGACAAGCCTGCCGGCGACGGCTGGTGGCTGCTTCATTTAAGCGCTGATGGCGCTCGGTTTGAGCCGGCTGATGAGTTCGCCGGCATGGGCGTCTATGAGGCCGCCCCCCTGCTGTTGGAGAAATACGGCAGCAAAGTGGCGATTTCGCTTATCGGCCCCGGCGGCGAAATGGAGCTGTCAGCCGCCGGTATTCAGAATATCGATAAGGACGGCGTCCCTTCCCGCATCAGCGCCCGCGGCGGCCTTGGCGCGGTGATGGGTTCCAAGAAGCTGAAGGCGATCATCATCGATTCGTCGGCTGGCGAGAAGCCCCCAATCGTCGACATGCCCGCCTTCCGAAAAGCGCAGAAAGCGTTCAATAAGGCATTGGCCGAGCATCCCCAGATCGCTGTCTACACCGATTTCGGCACTGCCGCCATGACCAAAATGTGCAACGGCCTGGGCGCCATGCCCACCCGTAATTTCTCCAGCGGTGAGTTTGAGGGGGCTGAGAAGATCAGCGGCGAATATATGCGCCAGCTGCTGCTGAAGCGGGGCGGTGAAAGCAGTACCACCCATGCCTGTATGGCCGGCTGTACCATTCGCTGCTCCAACGTGTTCGGCGATGATGACGGCAAAAGCATCGTCTCCCCGCTGGAATACGAGACCATCGGCCTGATGGGCTCCAATCTGGGGATCGATAGTCTGGATGCCATCGCCCGCCTCAACTGGCAGGTCAATGATCTGGGCTTGGATTCCATCGAGATCGGGGCGGCGCTGGGCGTTGCCGCTGACGCTGGTCTGCTGGAATGGGGCGACGGGCAGCGTGCCCTGGAGCTGATGGAAGAGATGCGCGCCGGCACTCCCCTGGGCCGTATCTTGGGCAGCGGTGCCCTCACCACCGGCAAGGTGCTGGGTGTGGAGAGAGTCCCTGCGGTGAAGGGGCAGGCGATGTCCGCCTACGAGCCTCGGGTTATCAAAGGGACCGGTGTCACCTTCGCCACCTCGCCTCAGGGTGCCGATCACACCTGCGGCCTGACCATCCGGGCCAAAGTCGACCATCTGAACCCGGAAGGGCAGGTGGCGTTGTCGCGAACTGCCCAGTTCAGCATGGCCGGCTACGACACCCTGGGTGCCTGCATTTTTGCCGGCTTTGGCTTCGCCGCCACCCCGGAGACTATCCGCGACCTGCTGGTAGCCCGCTACGGGCTGGACGTCGACGCTGGTATTCTGGCCCAATTGGGCAAGGAAACCCTGGAGCTGGAGCGAGAGTTCAACCGGCTGGCAGGGTTCACTGCCGCCGATGACCGGCTGCCGGAATGGATGACTCGTGAGCAGCTGCCGCCGCACAACACCGTGTTTGATGTCCCCGAAGCCGAGATGGACGCCATTTTCGACTAAGTGACCTCGTGTTTGTTGAGGCCAGGCACAGATGAAACGTTTCCGGAAGCCCGTTTCATCTGTATCTGGCCTTTAGATTGTTAAGATATTGATTGTAACCGTTCATCTGCACACTATTCTCCAGCGCCATACGCCGGACGGGATCATCGACCGGCTTGAACTGACCCTGCCGCCCGGCAGCCTGATGGCGGATCTGCTGGCTCAGCTCGACATCAAACTCAGTTCAGACAATCTACTGCTGGTACTCAACGGCCGGATCACCGATCTGGATCAGCCGCTGGCTGACAACGATCGGGTCAACTTGATGCCGGCCATGTCCGGGGGCTGACCCCAACTCGCTGCTGACCGGTATTCTTCTTTCCTGCTCCCCCCAGCTTATGCTATCATCAAGCCAGTGAGAATATCAGGTCCCTCTCCGTCATGGTAAAATGAGCTAAACGTGCTTCTAGAAAAGCTGTAGGAGATCGTCCAATGGCTGAAGAACGACAGCGAAAGCAGGTCACCGTCCTCTTTGCCGATGTGTCCGGGTTTACCGCCATGTCGGAAACGATGGATGCTGAAGATGTTGGCGAGGTGATGAACGCGCTGTGGCAGAAGCTCGATGGCGCTATCGTTGATCACGGCGGCCTGATCGACAAGCATATCGGCGACGCGGTAATGGCCCTCTGGGGCACAAGCGCCGGCAGAGAGGATGATCCGGAACGGGCTATCCAGGCTGCTCTGGTGATGCAGGCGGAGCTGCAGCGGTTCGCCCAGGATCAATCCATCGGCACCCCGCTGCGCATGCGGATCGGCATCAACACGGGGCCGGTCCTGCTGGGAGCGGTCGGAACTACCGGAGAGTTCACCGCTATGGGGGATACGGTCAATATCGCCAGCAGGCTGGAGCACGCCGCCCCAATTGGCGGCATCCTCATCAGCCGGGCAACTCACCAACATGTACGCAGTTTGTTCGATGTCACCGAGCAGAAGCCGATCACCGTCAAGGGGAAGAGCGAGCCGTTGGACGTGTTTACCGTGGAGCGGGCCAAGCCGCGGGCGTTCCGGCTGGAAACCAGAGGAATCGAAGGGATTAGAATCGCCATGATTGGGCGAGAATCTGAACTGGAAATGCTCCAGGACAGCTTCTACGCCGCCGTGCAGAGCCAGCAAGGGCGGCAGGTGACGGTCATCGGCGAGGCAGGGATAGGAAAATCCCGGCTCTTGAATGAATTTGATGCCTGGCTGGCGGCACTGCCTAAAAAGGTCACTTACTTCAGAGGTAGGGCCGACCAGCGAATGCAGTCCCAGCCGTATTCACTACTGCGAGATCTATTCGTTTTCCACTGCCAGATTCATGATAACGATGACCGGCATCAAGTCTGGCGCAAACTTGAGACAGCCACAACCGTTTCATTGGCAGGCGAAGGTTTGAGCCAGCGTCAGCTTTACTTGATAGGGTGGCTGTTGGGTTTTGAATTTCCTGGCGAGGGGCCGCCTGAGGAACTGCCGCAGAGCAGCAAAGAGCTCCGTCATCAGGCGATCAGCACCATCAGCGATTTCTTCCAAGCGGCCTCCGCCCAGCACCCAGTGGTGGCGTTCCTTGAGGATATTCATTGGGCTGACGATAGTTCCCTGGAAATCATGGAAACATTGATGACCACATTATCCGGGCATGGGTTCATGTTACTCTGCCTGGCCCGGCCACCGCTGCTGGAACGGTGGCCCGAATGGGGGCAGGGGAAACCGTATCAAAGCCGGCTCTTCTTGGAACCGCTGTCCAGGGAAGAAACAGGAAGCCTGATAGACCAGATCCTGCAGAAGGTTGAGGATCTGCCGGAAGCGCTGCGAACGCTGATTGTGGAAAACGCCCAGGGGAACCCGTTCTACGTTGAGGAGTTGGTCAAGATGCTGATCGAAGATGGCATCATCATCACCAGCAGCGCCCACTGGTTGGTGAACCCAACCCGGCTGCCGGAGGTGCGCATCCCGCCCAGCCTGACCGGGGTGCTGCAGGCCCGTCTAGACAGCCTCAGCGAAAAAGAGCGGACCCTCTTGCAGCGAGCCGCCGTGATCGGCCGGGCATTTTGGGACGAGGTCCTCGCTTTTCTGGCGACTAAGGAGGGGGAAGGTGACAGCGAAGGGCCGCAGGATGCCGAGGCTGAGGAAACTCGCCAGCTTCTGGAAACTTTGCGAGAACGGGAGCTGATACTGCCTCAGGAATCGGCCGATTTCGAAGGCATCCAGGGATATCTGTTCAAGAACGTGGTCTTGAGGGAAGTTACCTACGAAAGTGTCCTCAAGAAGGAGCGGCGGGATTATCATGCCAAGGTAGCTAAATGGCTGATAGAACACAGCGGGGAACGGGCCAATGAACATGCCAGCCTCATCGCCGATCATTTAGAGCGTGCCCAGCAGAGGAGTGAGGCTATTGTTTATCTCAAGGTAGCCGGAGAACAGGCCCAGAAGAGCAGTGCCTTTCGAGAGGCGCTGAGCTTCTTCCGGCGAGCGTTATCGATGTTGGCTGCCAGTGACAGTGAAGAGCGGATGGTGCTGACCCGGCAGATAGGCAAGGCCCTCTACGAGCTGGGCCATTGGGATGCGGCTAAGACGCAGCTGCAGGAGAGCCTATCCATTGCCCGCCAGATGGCCAATCCCCATGAAATCGCCAACAACCTGCGTGCCCTGGGTATTGTGGCAGAGAGCCAGGGGAAGTACACCGAGGCCAAGGAATGGCTTCAGGAGAGTTTGAGCTCCGCCCGGGCAGCGGCAGATCCCAAGCAGATCATTGCCTCGCTCCACGCCTTGGGCGGTATTGCCGAGAAACAAGGTAAATACCTGGAAGCGAAGGATAGATTGGAGGAAAGCTTGTCGCTGGCCCGAAAAAACGTCGATCAAGTCAGCGCTGCCCAGGCGGCCAACCTGCAGCAGGCGCTGGAAAGCGCCTCGGGCGCATATGATGCGGCCAAGAGCCGGGTCGCTGAGGGGATTTCCAAACTGCAGTTGGATAAGAATCGAAAGCGGCTGAGCAAATCATTCGGCACTTTAAGCCGGTTTGCCCGCCGTAAGGCCAGCGACGAAGAAGAGTGACCGCCGCGGCGATGTTTCAGCCGCATACCAGCCTTGTCCGTTCAGATGCCGGCGCGCCATTTCAGAGCATCAAGGGCAGCCGTATAAGGAGATAGAGTATGACATTGCCTTCCCAATCCGCCGGAGATGACACACCAGCAGTGCCGATCCAGACCGCCGCCGATTACATCGAAAGCTTACGCGGGCGCAGCCTGCGGGTCTTCTTGTTTGGCCAGCTGGTAGAGGAACCGGTGGATCACCCGGTGATTCGCCCGTCTATCAACGCCATGGCCGAGACTTACGAGCTGGCCCGGCAGCAGCCGGCGCTGGCGACGGCCCATTCTCCTTTCACCGGCCAACCCGTCAATCGCTTTCTCCATATCGCCACCTCCGCTGAGGAACTGGTGATGCAGAACAAGATGCAGCGCCGGCTGGGCCAGCGGACCGGCACCTGTTTCCAGCGCTGTGTCGGTATGGATGCCTTGAATTCACTCTATTCAACCACCTACGACATGGATCAGCAGCTGGGGACAGATTACCATGCCCGGCTGGTAGCGTTCATCACCATGGCCCAGCGAGCCAACCTGGTCATCGGCGGGGCTATGACCGATGTCAAGGGAGATCGCAGCAAGGCGCCGCACCAGCAGGCGGACCCGGACCTGTTCGTCCACGTGGTCAAACGGACCGACGACGGCGTTTTCGTCAGCGGCGCCAAAGCCCATCAGACCGGCTGCATCAATTCCCATTGGATGATTATCATGCCCACCATGCGCCTGGGCCCTGAAGATAGGGATTACGCTGTCATCGGCGCTGTCCCGGTCGATGCTGAGGGCATTACCTATATCTACGGACGGCAATCCTGCGATATGCGCGCCCTGCATGGGGAATCGTTGGATGCCGGCAACGCCCAATTCGCCGGGCAGGAAGCGATGGTGATCCTGGAGAACGTCTTTATCCCCTGGCGCTATCTGTTCATGGACGGGGAGTTTGAGTTTGCCGCTCCGCTGGTGGAGCGGTTCACCTGCTACCACCGGCGCAGCTACGTCTGCAAGAGCGGGGTAGGCGATGTCCTGATCGGCGCCGCCGCCACCATCGCCGATTACAACGGTGTTCCCAAGGTGTCCCACATCCGCGACAAGCTGGTGGAGATGACCCATTTGAATGAGACCATCTACGGCACCGGTATCGCCGCCTCTTATCAGGGTTACCCCACCCAATCCGGTGTTTATCAGCCTGATGATATGCTGGCCAATGTCTGCAAACATCATGTCACCAAACTGCCCTATGAAATCGGCCGCCTGGCCCAGGATTTGGCTGGCGGGCTGATGGTGACGCTGCCCTCAGAGAAAGATTTGGATAATCCCGAGGCCGGTCCGCTGCTGCGCAAATATTTGAAGGGACGCCCGGAGATCGACACCGTGGATCGGATGCGGATCTTGCGATTGATCGAGAACATGACCCTGGGCCGCAACGCGGTGGGATATCTCACCGAATCGATGCACGGCGCCGGTTCACCTCAGGCGCAGCGTATCCTGATCGGCCGGCAGATGGAGGCGGATTTCCGAAAAGATCTGGCCAAACGATTGGCCGGTGTCGAGGTGGATGGGGAAGCCGGGGGACGACCGCCGGAAGGGGGGTATATGAGCCGCGTATTCGCACCAGTAGATCGGAAAGAGGACGGTTAAAGGAGATCGCGGTCATGAATATCAGGAGGACGATTGCCCATCTTAGCCATTATCGTGCCAGTCAGTCAGCAGAGGCGCCTAGCGCCCGCCTGCTCACTGACGATGGCGTAGCAACTATCAGCTGGGGGGAGACGTTCCGGCGCGCTTCCGAGTTGGCCATGGGGCTTTACGCCCTGGGTGCCCGCAAAGGGGAGCGCATCGCCATAATCAGCGACACCCGCTATGAATGGACCCTCTGCGACAGCGCGGTGCTCAGTTTTGGCGGTGTGGTCGTTGGCATTTACCCTACCAGCACTGCCGATCAAATGGCTTATATCCTGCGTCACAGCGAATGCCGCTTCGCCTTCCTGGAGGATCAGAAACAGTTTCAAAAGCTGTCCTCTGTGGAGTTGCCGGCGATGGAGCAGATGATCATTTTTGACAGTGACGGCCTGCCGGAAGATGGCTGGATATCCCTGGACTCACTGGCGGGAAAAGGGCGGGAACTGCTGGCCCAGCAGCCGGGTCTGCCCGACGAGCTGCGCGATGCCGTTGTCGCCGAAGATATCGCCTCCCTGGTCTATACCAGCGGCACCACCGGCCCGCCGAAAGGGGTGGTCTTGCGCCATAGAAATCTGTACGATATCGCTCAGGATATCAAAGAGTTCCTGCCCCTGGCGCCGCCCGATACCGGCACCGCCTTTCTGCCGATGGCCCATATCTTGCAGCGGGTTAACGGCTATGTCAGCAGCAGCGCTGGCATCAGCGGCTGCTTCATCACAGATCTGACCCGGCTGGTAGAAGGGTTCAAGCGGTCCAACCCAACGGTCATTTCTGGCGTTCCCCGAGTTTTTGAGAAAATGCATGCTGCCATATTCGCCGGAATCGAGCAAGCAGCTCCCAGGCGAAAGAAGCTGCTGAAGAAAGCGCTGGCTTTGGGCGTCGAACGAAGCCGCTGTATTCAACAGAGCCGTCCTGTCCCGCTGATGCTGAGGCTGCAGACTCGGCTGTACGACAAGCTGGTCTACAGCAAGATACGGGCCGGTCTCTTTGGCGACCAGATCAGATACATGACTTCTGGCGCCGCCCCGCTGGGAATGGCCCAGCTGGAGTTCTTCCACGCCATCGGCATCCCTATCTACGAAGGGTACGGCCTCACCGAGACCAGCAGCCCGATTACCCTGAATGGCCCTTCCGCCTTCAAGTTCGGCACGGTCGGCCGCCCGTTTCCCGGCTCCCAGGTCAAAATCGCTGAAGATGGCGAGATCCTGCTGAAAGGTCCGGGGGTTTTCTCGGAGTATTACAAGGATCCGGAAGCAACTATCGCCGCCTTCACCGAAGACGGCTGGTTCAAGAGCGGCGATATCGGCCAGATTGACGATGACGGCTTCCTGACTATCACTGATCGCAAAAAGAATCTGATCATCACCGCCGGCGGCAAAAATGTCGCCCCGGCTATCCTGGAAAACTTGATCATGTCCGATCCGTATATCGGACAGGTGATGGCATACGGTGACCGCCGCCGTTATGTGACCGCCTTAATTATCCTGGACGAAGAAGCGATCATGCAGTGGGCCAAAGATAGAGGGAAGGAAGGTCTCTCATACCAGGCGTTGACCCAGGATGAAGAGGTCCAGCTGATGGTGGCGGCTGCTGTTGACAAAGGGAATCAGCAGCTGGCTCGATTCGAGCAGATCAAATATTTCCGCATTGTGCCTGAAGAGCTTACCGTATCCAGCGGCATGCTGACCCCCACCTATAAGCTGAAGCGGGGGGCGGTGATCGACAAATACGCCCATCTCATCGAAGAGATGTATGACAATTAGCTGATTCCGAACTGACGCTGACTGATGACGGCTGTGCCTTCATGCTGACTAAGGCCCTCCGCCGCTCCTGGCTGCGGAGGCTTATTTTCCTTTGTTAACATCGCTCCTTCAGGGCCGCAGCTGGTTGCCCTCGCAGGTTCTTTTCGTTCCCCCGCTTAACCCTCCCTTAGAGTATTATAGTGCTCGCGTCGCTGATGCTACACTGGTGCTACACTGGTGCCGCTAAATCAGTCTCGGCGAAAAAAGAGGATGAGGTTATGACCAGTCTTAAGGGTGGTGAAAGTAAAAAAGTCAGCCGTCAGGAACAGCGTCGACAGCAGCTGGCTCGCAAGAAGCGTGTGGGTGCCTTGAAATTGTGGGGTCCTGTGGCGGCATTGTTGATCGTTCTGATCGGGGTTGCCATTATTCGTATCACCGAACCAGAGGTGCTGGGGGCGATGTTTGTAGACGGTGCCCCGGCCGGCGAGCATGACCTTGAGGCTGAGATCGCGTTGGGTGACCTGCCCCCAACCGGCGGGCTGCACAGCCCCCAATGGCAGAACTGCGGCATATACGACCAGCCGGTCAACGCCGCCAACGCCGTACACGCGCTGGAGCACGGGGCCGTTTGGATCACTTACCATCCCGATCTGCCCTCGGAACAAATCACGCAGCTGCGTGATTTGGTAAGGGGGAGTACGCATCTGCTGCTCAGCCCTTATCCTGGACAGGCCAGCGATGTGGTACTGACCGCCTGGGATGTGCAGCTGTCATTGGAAACAGCCGCAGACGAGAGAGTCTCGGAATTCATTGATAGATATCGTAATACCCGGGGGCCTGAGCCAGGTGCTTCCTGCAGCAATGGCATTGGAAGCCCTATAAACTAACCGGAGAGGAGTTTTGAAATGTCTAGGAAACCAGTAAAAAGAAAGGATGCTGAAAATTCTAAAAGCAGCAACCGCAGCAGGTTGGTCATTGGCTTAGTCGTGGTCGGCTTTCTAAGCTTGATAGGGTTGATATTTGTCAGCGGTAGAGAACCAGCGGGAATTGAAGGGCTAGTTGAATTCCCACGGCCTGCACAAGGCCATGATGATGGCCACGATCATACGGATGATGATCACAGCGATCTGCCCCCAGTTGGCGGCATCCACAGCAGTGCCTGGCAGAACTGTGGCATCTATGATCAGCCTATCGAAGTAGGGAATGCCGCTCACTCCATGGAACACGGCGCCGTATGGATCGCCTATCAGCCCGACCTGGACGCTGATTCCGTCGCATCCCTACAGGATCGGGTCCGAGGCACCACCTATCTGATTCTCAGCCCGTACCCGGAGCTGAAGAGCCCGGTGGTCATGACTGCCTGGGGGCTGCAGTTGGAGCTGGATTCAGCCGACGACAAGCGGGTCGACCAATTCATCGAGCGGTACCGCTCCGGCCCGCAGACACCCGAACGGGGTGCCAGCTGTGTTGACGGCGTGGGACAGCCGCTGTCCTAGCCGCGGCAGCTGCCAAAAGCGTAATCACCAGAGACGATCCACCGGGTCGTCTCTTTTTTTACCTGCGACTAGGCATTGAACACCGCTGACTGCCGCGGCCTATGCGCGGCAAACGGTTTCAGCAGCCAGCCGCTTGCGGTATAATCTGCCAACTGTTCAAGACGGATAGTGATCGGCAGCGCTGTTCCATAACAACCGCCCCATGATGTGGGGCCTGACAATGTTCCCTGAGTAAACTACTCCGGTCGAGACGCTGTATGAAGCAAACAACCGTCACCGGTTGTCGAGGAGGTTTTGGATGAAGAAGATACGTTGGGGATTGCTCTCAACCGCTAATATCAATCGCAGGGTTATCCCCGCTATTCAGGAGTCACCCCGCGGCCAATTGGTCGCGGTTGCCAGCCGCTCCTTGGACTCTGCCCAGGAATACGCCGACTATTGGGAGATTCCTAAAACATTCGGCAGCTATCAGGAGATGCTCAATTCCGACGCTGTTGACGCCGTATACATCAGCCTGCCCAACCATCTGCACGCCGAATGGTCGATCAAGGCGATGCAGGCCGGCAAGCACGTGCTCTGTGAAAAGCCATTTGCCTTGACTCTGGCTGATGTGGATCGGATGACAGCCGTGGCCGCTGAAACCGGTATGGTGTTGTCCGAAGCGTTCATGTACCGCCACCATCCGCAGACGAAAATGGTGGGCGAGTTCGTCAAGAGCGGCCGGCTGGGCGACGTCACCCTGGTCCGTGGGGCCTTCAATTTCACCGTGGCCAAACCGGAAAACATCCGTCTGGCTGCCGATATGGGCGGCGGCTCGCTGTGGGATGTGGGTGTCTACCCCATGAGCTTTGCCCAATACATCATGGGCGAACGGCCAGAATGGGTGATGGGCGATCAGAAGCTGGGCGCCAGCGGGGTAGATATCTTCTTCTCCGGGCAGATGCATTACAGCGGCGGTCGTATGGCTCAGATCTCTTCTGCCTTCAATACCCCGCTGTATACCATGGCGGAAGTGATTGGTACCAAAGGGCGGCTGCGGCTGACCCGGCCCTTTACCGGTGTCCATGAGGACGGCAACCGGATCACCTTTTATCCCAACGATCTGCCCCCGGAAGAGCTGACCCTGCCGGAGGAATATCTCTATTTAGGTGAAGTTGAAGATATGCAAGCGGCCATACTAGACGGCGCTGAAGGCTACCTGAAATTATCGGAAACCCGCGATCATGTACGCACGGTGTTGGCGCTGTATGAATCGGCGCAGAAGAAGCAGTTCATCACGCTGTAAACCAGTCAGATACTACCCCCCAAGTTATCACAAGGCCCACATCAGATGATGTGGGCCTTTTTTGTCTGGAACACCTTGTTCGAGCGGCTGTGATCAGCCGATGATCGGCTGCGGCACTGCTTCGTGGTGAAGGGTCAGTTGGTGGGCGCTTTCGATCTCTTCCAACCATGGATCAACATGCACCACCACTTCGGTCAGCTGCGGTATCTGGTGGAACAGAGCGTGGCGCACCTCCTCAACGATGTGGTGACTTTCCAGCGTGGTCAGATGCGGGTCAACGGCGATAGCAAGTTCGGCATGAATCTTGTGTCCCATCCAGCGCATCCGCAGCCGGTGCAGCTCTCTGACGCCATCCGGCTGCTTTGCCGCCGCTTCGGCTTTCTCCAGCGTCTCTGGTTCAATCGCGTCCATCAGCCGGTACCACATGGATATGGTGGCGTCCCGGGTGATGAAAACAATGGCGACACCGATGAGAATGCCGATGATCGGGTCCACAATCGGCAGTCCGATCCAACTGCCGCCAGCCGCCAGCAGCACGGCTAGAGAGGTGAGTCCGTCGGTGCGGGCGTGGAGGCCGTCAGCGACCATCGCCGCCGATCCGATCTTGCGTCCAACCCGGATCTGGATGACCGCCACATACTCATTGCCGAAGAAGCCGATGACCGCCGCTACCGCCACCCACCCCAAGTTGCTGATCGGCTCTGGGTGCAGGAACTTCTGGATCGATTCCCAGAAGATGACTCCGGCACTGAAGGCGATTGACAGCACGATAAAGATGCCAGCCACATCCTCGGCCCGGGAAAACCCATAATTATACCGTTTGGTCGCTGCCCGGCGGGCCAGGTAGAAGGCGATCAGCAGCGGGATCGAATTCAACCCATCTCCGATATTGTGGATGGTATCTGCCAGCAGGGCAACACTGCCGCTCCACAGGACAATGACGATCTGGATTACCGAGGTGATTGTCAGCGCTGCTAGTGCAAGCCAGACCGTGCGGATGCCTTCCTCATGGGTGGCAAAAGCGGTGTCTGAGGCGAGGCTGCCGTGATCATGGCTGTGGCCGTGGAGATGGAAGATGGCTGCGATCCAACCAAGGATCCCTCGGCTGTGATCATGGTCGTGGTCGCCATGATCGTGTGTGTGGTGGTGGCCGTCATGATGGTGGTCATGGTCGCCATGATCGTGTTCGTGGTCGCCATGATCGTGTTCGTTGCCATCATGATGGCTGTCGTGGTCATGTTGATGCGCTGGGTGATCATGCTCATGGACGCTGTCGGTCGGATGAGGGTGGTCGTGTGGTTGCGATGTTTCTGATTGCACGAGCTGACTCCTGTAAAATGATTTTCAATAATGGATTGGATTTACAACAAGCGCTACCACAAGATTAGCTGCGGTGCGCCCTATCCGGATATGGATGATCCGGCAGGTTACGGCGGACATGGTCCAGGTGGTAAAGCGCTTCCTTAAACAAAGCGGCTACATGGCTGTCGTCAATGGAGTAGAAAATCTGATTCCCGTCTCGACGGGTGCGCACCAGGCGAATTGCCCGCAGCTTGGCCAGATGATGGGATACAGCCGATGCTGAAACAGGCACCTGCTCGCTCAGCTCATTGACGCTGTACTCCCGTTCGGTCAACATGTAGATCAACTGGGCGCGGGTAGGATCGCTTAATGCTTTGAAGGTTCCCACCACATCGTCCAGAAGGTCGTCAGGCAGCAGCAAATTGCTCTTGTCATGGTTCGCGGATGAATCGCTCATCAACACCTACTCCGTACTGAGTATATGAACATTTATTCAGATACTCAGTATAGCACACGCCATCGATGAGGCAAATCGGATCCTAGAGGGTCGCTGGGATGGGGTGGCGGGATTCCTTGATGAAGGTGAAGGAGACAAAAGCCGTCGCCGCCAATGCCGCCCAAAACGCGAAGGGTAATCCAGGCCGTGTCGCTGCCAGGCTGTTGCCCAGCATGGGGGCAAGCAGTTGGCCTATAGAGGAAAGCACGCTCACCAACCCCATGGCGGTGCCCG
>JAHEEY010000343.1 GCA_024640485.1 Chloroflexota bacterium
GTCGCCCGGCCGCCGTCAGCCAGCCCGCTCTCTCCCTTGATAGCCAGCAGCCCGGCACCGCTGAAAGCCAGGAGCACGCCCATCATCTTGTACCGGGTCAACTGCTCATCGGACAAGAAAAAATGGGCCAATACCACGGTGATAGCCGGCCCGGTAGTCAACAGCAGTGAGGTAACCCCGCTGGACTGGTATTTCAGGGAGGTGACAATAGAGGTCATGGGAACCGCGGTGCCGATAACCCCCAGGAGGACTGCATGCCGCCAGAGCTGGCGGTCTTTCGGCCAATGCCGTTTCTGTGCGAAGAGGTAGATCGCCGCGTGCCCCAGCCCCGCCAGGGTGAAACGCAGGCCAATATAGGTCGATGGCTGGAATTGGCCGACGCTGAAACGTGAAACCAGCAGCGTCGAGCCATATAAAAAGCCCAGGATAGCCACATAGGGCAACGATTGAATAACCACAAATTACTCCCGAAGACCATGTTGTGGACACCCGGCTGGAACGGTTTCCCAAGATCCGACTGTTCACATTAGGCGGGGATTATAGCCAAAAGCGGGGGATGCACTACTTCTTGACTGTTGACGTGGCGAATTAATGCCGCTGCCTGCGGGCTGTACGCACTGAGCCTGTGAAAATAAAGAGCCGGGGCTACGCCTGACTGCGCTTCCGCAGGTACCTCATGATGCCGTCAACGGACATGAACAGGGGATTGGCGGTTTCGTAGCGGGTAATCACATCTTCCGACAGCTGATTGATTCGTGATCTCTCCCGGTTCCACGCCTCGTATTGGCGGACCAGCGCCTCTCTTTCCACACCGGCCGCGACAGCAGCCTCAACGAAGGCCACCGACTCGGTCAACAGCGGCCGCAGCTGCTGGAAGTGCTCGTCAACATCATCCACTCGGCCGAAGTGGGTCAGATAAAGGGTGTTCAGCTTCTCACCCACCAGCCGGTCGATAGATGTTTCCCAGGTCTCCAGATCGAACTCAGGAGGCGGCGCCGGCACATCGACATGCTTCATGTTGGGCAGCCGGATGCCGGCCACATCTCCCGTAAAGGCGATATCACCCAGCTGATAGACCATATGATGACGGGCATGTCCAGGCGTATCCAGGGCCCGGAAGGTCAGTCCGGCGGCCTCAATCAAATCACCGTCATGCAGGGCGGTTACCCGTGCTGCCGGCGCCGGCAGCAGCTCGCCCCAGAGGGTATCCATCATCGCCCCATAAATGCGGGTGGCGCTGTAGATTAATTTCGAAGGGTCGATCAGATGCGGGGCGCCAATATGATGTACATACACCTGCGCTCCCTGCTGCGCCCACCAGCCGGCAGCCCCGGCATGGTCGAAATGAATATGGGTCACCAGAACATGCTTGATATCAGCCGGCGAATAGCCATGATGCGCGAGCTGCCGGGTCAAAACCGGCAAGGTCGCCCCCGGGCCGGTCTCGATCAAGATAGGCCCATCAGGGGCCTGGACTAAGAAAGCGGCTATCGATTGAGGGATCTGCTGGTGATCAAGATCCAAGGTGTGGATGTTCATAAGCATAATAATAGCAGTTATCCCTAGAAAGAGGGGATCTTTTTTCCGGCTGTTCTATTCAGTTGTTAACCGTTCCTGATATCAGGTGCCAGAGACGGGGGCCCTTCCCTTTGGGGGTGTGCCAGTAAATGTCGTGCTTTGCTGCCCGGTTGTATGCTTTGGCGGCCGTATGCCCGCTGCCGAAGAAACGTTTTGGGTGGTAATGTCGATTACCTTCAATCATCGCCTTGCCGTTCCCCGTCATCCCTTGCGTAAACAGGACTGAAAGTTGGTGATTGATTCGTTTCTGCCGGCCCCGCGGCTGTTGGTCGTGAGGGCCAAAGTAGTTGTTGGGAAGCTGCCAGGCAAGATACTTTCTCCCAGGGAGGCCGTGCTTGCCGGCATGATCGGTTAGTTGAAAGGCGGCCTGTCCATAAGACCAGGCCAGCTCCTGGGATTGCGGATGATGCAGCTGCGGACCGACCGCGAAGTTCTGCTGTTTCCGCACCTTGGCCGTCTTTTCGTAGTTTCGCTGGGTTCGACGGCTGATACGGCAGATCGCCTGGATG
Source organism: Chloroflexota bacterium (assembly GCA_024640485.1). Classification (GTDB taxonomy): domain Bacteria; phylum Chloroflexota; class Anaerolineae; order Promineifilales; family Promineifilaceae; genus JAHEEY01. The sequence continues at coordinate 2,088 of JAHEEY010000343.1, forward strand.
CTCTGGCGGGCGATCGGTTTCAGGCTTTTCCCCTTGGCTTGTCTCTCTACCGCGCGTCCGCTGTGGAAGCTGGCGTAGAGATGGGCCCGGACAACGCCGATGCTTTGCGTCAGCACCGCAAGCGGGATGGCCACCGGCGCGCCGGTCAGCCGCCAGACATCGAGGGCTGCCGCCGCTCTTGCGACCGAGCGCAGCCACAGGCGGTCCTGCTTGCGCTGCCAGAAAACCCCCTCGCCTTGGCGCATCAAGTTTCGCAGCTGCCGCCAGCCGCAGACCCGCAGGGCGGAGTCTTTGCCGCACAGGTGGGCGCGCACGTCTTCAATAGACAGCCACCCTTGCCCGGAGGCATCCAGGTGGCGCAGCAGCAGCCAGATACGCCCGGGAGCCGCCAATGATTGGCGCAGCATCCCTGTGGCCACGTCTGCGTGGAGCTTGACGTGGACTTTCTTATGGGTAGGAGGGCAGGGGGGCTCCGCTGCCGGCGATATCAAGGAGTCGGATGAGGGCAGCCAGCTCAGCGGATCTGCTGCCGGGGTTTCCCGGTTCTGCTGGTGTTGGCTGGCCGTCCGTAGGGCCGCGGTCAGCGGGACGCTCCCCCAACCCAGATGGGGCGGCAGCGGTTCGAGGCTGCCTGCCGGGGTGGCCGAAAGGGATGCGGGCTGAGACGGGGAGGACGGCGCGATACTTGAGCGTTCAAGCGCGTTGCCGGCTGCCTGCCGTTGCTGCCGCAGCAGATATAGGCGATGTTGGGCTTCTTGCAGGGCTGCAGACAGCCCCGATCCCTTTTCTGACACCGGACACGCTACTTTCTTAGTAAGAAGCACTCACGCAGCCTGAACCAGTCAGCAGGAAAGATGAATCCCCATTGACAGCCGAGTATGGCTATGTTATGCTCTTACCTAAGCTAGTAAGCTACCAAGGGGCATAAAACCCCCTTCCCCATTAAAGGGGCACTGTACTGAACGGTGTTGGCGGCACCAAGACAGCGAAAAACGGTAGCTTGCTTATACCAATTGAGGCCAGGCGATAAAACGCTTGGCCTTTCTTTTTATCTCTTGCAGGAAAGATGGTTCTTGAATTTGCGCGAGCGTCTGGGTTGACCTGACAATAGCGAGCATCATGCGAGAACCCTTTCTGACCGTGGAAGAGAGTATGCCCCAACAGGAGGGGTCATATCTGTATAAACCAAATCTTGAAACAGTCTATCAAATTAAGTAGGCAGTGTCAACAGATCTATAGCATATAGATTAGGCTTTTCGATCTGTTATCAACATAATTCGGACATGATAGGTGTCTTTTGGCAAATATCTTGACAACGGTTTAATCCTTATATAGGATCATGATATGAGCGATAACTTTAAAATAGATCTGGAATTTAACCCTGATTGGGATCGTCTTGGTGTTGTCGTCCCTCCCTTTACGATTGAGGCGGATCCCCGCTTCATGTATCTCTCTACCGAAACGCGACGTGCCTTATCTAAGGTGAGTTATATGGTAGAGGCGGGGCAGGGCGCTTCTATAGTAGTCGGCGAAATCGGGACAGGTAAAACCACGCTGGCTTCCTGGTTTCACAGCCGCTATGACCGGCGCCCAGATTTCGTTGCCGCCAAAATAGACGAATCCCCAAAGAAGAGCGGGCTGCTGCTGCTGCGGCGTATCGCCGCCGAGTTCGGCTTGCGCACCCGGCGGGCCACGGAAGATCAGCTCAATGAGTTCCGTGCCTTCTTGGTAGAGCAAAGCGAGAAAGGGGTGCTGCCGCTTATTATCGTCGATGAAGCCCATGAGTTGGGGCAAGAGCAGTTCGTTGAACTGCGGCGCCTGTTGAACTTCCGGGATCCCCGCGGCGGCAAAGCGTACCAGCTTATTTTGCTGGGCCGTCCGGAGCTGGATATCAACCTGCGCGAGGCCCCCGACTTCAACGACCGGGTAGCCACACGATCTTCATTGGATCCATTGACACCCGAAGATACCAGAGCTTTGATTGAATATCGCTTACTGGCGGCCGGCCGGGATGTGAAGGGGAGTCCGCTGTTTACAGATGATTCCATTCTCCCCATATGGCGCGAGACGCGAGGCTATCCTCGCAGCATTTGCTTGCTGTGTTTGCATCTTTGTCTGGATTTCCTGGTGAATGGTGGCGATCAGATCGATGCGCAGTTTGTGGCCGATTTCTTGTCTAGCCATGGTGGCTACCGGCAGGCATCGGACTAGCCATTAAATGAGTGATAGTAATAAGAAGGGTGGGCAGCGCCCCAGCACAATGGCGGCGCTGCTCGAAGATAAGCCTAAGCGCGGCCGCCCTCCGCGCAATGTGAGCCGGCAGAACGTTTACGTCGCACTTTCAAAAGAACAGAAGCAAGGGATGAGTGAGTTGGCCGCGCTGCTGCCTAAAGGGCTGGCACGGGCCGATTTGCCTGATATGTCGATCACCATCCTTTCGGCGCGGCTGGAATCCTTGAGACGAGATGTGGCCGACCGGAACCGGGAGATCCCGGAAGGGGTCACCGACTTCATCTCTCTTTACTTATTGTGGGATCTGGCGCTGCCATCGGATGAAGGCGCTGCTAAATGGACTTCGATAAGAGTTTCTCCGCAGCAGGCGATCGAGCTTGGTCGGGTCTATGGCACGTTAAATGCCGCCTTCGGTGTCAATCGAAGCGAGGCGTTCGGGCTGGGGCTGGAGCTGCTCGGCCAGTACCTGAGTTCACACCCGCTACCAGAGGGGAAGGTGACTCTGGCTGAAGTTCGGAAAGAGATCAAACGCATTTATTTATGAGTAGCTCATAATTAAATCCTTTTTCCCTTCATTCGCTGGTGGTGAGGGTAGGGGGTTGGACGGTAGAACCGGCGGTATTTGAGAAGGTAGTCAGTCTACTACTGGCGCTTGATCGAGCTATGGTATATAGTTGCTTTTGTTGATGTGGGTTTACAGTATAGAACGACTTTCCTGGAGGTGAACAAGGAGAATACAACGAATTACCAAAAATCGTTGACGAATTCCTTGACAGCTCCCAAGGTACCCGCTATAATCCCGCATGTAGTTGAGTGATGCAGTCGTCTTCGGGCGAATCATCCAAGAAAACTGAGAGAGCTTACAAGCTCGGCGCACACAGAAAGATTAAGTTGTAAACAACGGCATCCAATATTCTGGGCCGTTTTTTTGTGTCTAGATTTCTTCTGGGCAGCAGCAATCGGTGTGGCGCGCAAATGGCTTGTACGATACTTTAACAACTGAATAGTGACAGAAACAATGCAAGCGGAAACCTGAATTTCTGAAGAACAAAACAGTAGTTCCGTACTGTAAAAACAACGGAAAAAACTCTTTA
>JAHEEY010000344.1 GCA_024640485.1 Chloroflexota bacterium
TACCGCAGGCGGTGCCCAAGAGGAGCATTGTCAAGGTCAGCAGAAGCAGGTGTGCCTGGTACGCGGCAGTTCGTGTTCGTTTCATTCGATTACTCATTGCGCATCGCCTCAGCCGCCGCCTTCCGGCTCAGCTGCCAGGTAGGAATGATCCCGGCGATGACAGCGGCTAAGATGGCCACCAGCATACCCTGGGCAAAGGGCCAGAACTCCATATGCAGCTGCAGAGTCCAGCCGAAAGCGCGGCGATTGATGATGAAGATTAAGATAAGCGCCAGGACCAGGCCCACCGGCATGGCGATGATGCCGGCTGCCGCGCCCAGTAAACCGCTCTCCAACAGGACCATTTGCCACAATTGGCGAATCGTCAGTCCCACTGCTCGCAGAATACCAAAGTCACGCCGCTTATCCATCTGGAGAGACAGCAGGGCGCTGAAAACGCCCACAAAGGCCACCAGCGTGGTCAGCAGCTGCATGGCGCCGGTAATGGCAAAGGTGCGGTCGAAAATTGCCAGTGCATCAGCTCTCAAGCCGGCGTTGGGCCGGACTAGCAGCGGCTGGATAGCGGACAGCCGGTCGCCCAGCTCGCGTGACAATTCGTCCGCGTTGACTCCCGGCTCAAGCCTGAGGGCGGCAGCGCCGATGGAATCATCATCCCAATAGGAGCGGTAGAGAGAACGGGCCATCAAGGCCGTACCCTGGCTGGAGCTGTAATCGTAATAGACGCCTACCACCGGGAACTCAATGTCTCCTTGAGGAGTAGAAATGATCACGCTTGCCTGTCTGCGGCTGATCCCCTGCCGGTTGGCCAATGGCTCGGAGACCAGCACGGCGCCGTTGACCATTTCTTCCCAGACGCGCTCAGGATCGACGGACACCCATTGATAGACCCGCTCGGTGCCGATGGTGGGATTAAACACGTTGGAGAGCACCAGAGGGCCGTCGGAAGATTCAACCTGGACAGACCGGAAGCTGTCCACCCTGGATACCCCAGGCCACGACTCAAGCTGGCGCAGGACTTCCGGATCGATGATCCCGGATGTGCCGGAGCCGCCGGCGGTAGGAGGGGAGACGTAAACATCACCGCGAACTGACTGGGCCAGCCACACTTCAACCGTGTTGCGAAAGCTGCCGATCATCAGGCTGACCCCGATGGTGACCGACACCGCGATCATCAGGGCGGCGACGGCGACAGAGGTGCGGCTCAAGGATCGGATGACGTTTCTGGGAGCCATGCGTCCCAACGCGCCCATCAGACGGCTGCTGAGCGGTAGAATTGCTCGCATCATCAGCGCTGTCAGCCGCGGTGTGACCATGGCGAAGCCGATGATCGCCGCAAAGGTGCCGGCAAAACTGATCAGGAGGCTGTCGGTAGGAATGAGCAGTGCCGCCAGGCCGGCAATAGTTAACAGCACCCCGGCTTGTGCCGCCTTCAGCACCACCGCGCTGGCCTTGTCCTCCAGACCGGAGCGGGACATCGCTACCCGGGGAGGGACCGAGGCGGCTTCCCATGCCGGCGGTGCGGCTGCCAATGCCGTGGCGATCACCCCTAACAGGCCCCCTTTGAGCAGGCTGCTGATTGGGACGGCCACATCGCGAACCGTGAGAACGAAATAGAGATCATTGATAGTCTGGCTCACCAATTGGACGGCACCCTGTCCCAGGATGGTTCCCAGCAGCAGCCCGGCAGCGGTGCCGATCACACCAGCCAACAGCGCTTCGACGATGACCAGCGTGAACAACTCAGAGCGGGTGACGCCTAGGGCACGAAGGGTGCCGAACAGCCCCCGGCGCTGCACCACTGAGAAAGTCATGCTGTTGTAAATGAGGAATACGCCCACCAACAAGGCCAGCAGACTCAGGGCGGTGAGGTTGGTGCGAAAAGCGGCGGTCATCTGCGCCATGGTGCCCGACCGGGAAGCTATCTCCATTAGCTGGGTCCCTTGGGGAAGCATACTGCTGACGCTGGCGGCCAGCGCCCGGTTCTCCTCAGGCAAGATGAGATCGATCCGATCCAATACGCCCAGCCGCCCGGTCAGTTCTTGGGCAGTCGCTAAATCCGACAGGATGATCCCTTCTAAAGCCCGGCTGCTGGATGCGTCCGTGGGCTCCAGCAAGCCGACAATGATCGCCTGCCGCTCTTGCCCAGCCACCGTCAAGCTGATGCGGGTTCCCGTCTCCACGCCGTACCGATCTGCCAATGTGGTAGAGATGAGGATGCCGCCCGGTGTGGTCAGCAGAGGCAGCAGGCCATTCCCGGCGCTCCCCATCATACCGCCGTCAGTGGGGAGGTAGCTGCGGAAAGGCGCTTCGGCAAACGGGTCGACGCCCAACAGCTGCAGTGCCCGTCCGCCCAGCGCTGGCGAGCTGGCGATATCGCTGACCACTGGGGCTGAGGCGGCCTGGACACCCTGGCGGCGCAGATTCGTATAGATGCGCTCTTCAATGCCGGTTGGCCCACCGATAATCTGGTGAGTGGCCTTGCCCACGACCATGTCGGTACTTAAATCAAAGGCCCGCGATGCGCTGGCGTTAGCCAGGTCGATGGCCACCACCACGGACACACCCAACATGATACCCACCATCATCAATATGGTCTGCCAGGGGTGCCGCATCAAATAGCGCCGTCCGAAATTGACCAGTGACTTCGGCAGCAGCCTTCTAGTGCCTGTGGTGAGCTGTACGGCAGAGTCAGCCGCTTGTGCTGGCATCAGCAGTGCCTCCGCGGGTGGCTTGGGCCAGGGTGACCAGGGCGGTTTTCTTAAACGGGGCTAGATGGCCGTTCTGAAGCTGGAAGACCCGGTCAGCGATACCGGCGGCTTCTCTGCTGTGTGTGACCATGATCAGGTTTCGACCGGATTTGCGCGTCAGTCTGTCCAGCAGCGCCAAAACCTGCCTGCCCGTGTCGGCGTCCAAATTACCGGTGGGCTCGTCAGCCAGGACCAGATAGGGGTCGTGAACTAGGGCGCGGGCAATGGCAATGCGCTGCTGCTCGCCGCCTGACAGACGATCAGGGTAGCTGTTCTTGCGGTTCAGCAGTCCCACTTCTTCCAAAAGCGGCTCCGCCCTTTTCTGAAGCTGGCTGTTCTTGACACCGCTTAGTTCCAGCGGCAGGATGACGTTTTCCCATACGGTTAAGGTGGGAATGAGATTGAAGAATTGGAAAATGACCCCGATATTGTGACGGCGAAACAATGTGCGCTGCCGTTCATTGAAAGCGGTTACGTCGCTGCCGTTTACCCAAACCGAGCCGCTGTCGGCTAAATCAATACCGCTGATGAGATTGAGCAGGGTGCTTTTGCCGCTGCCGCTTCTGCCAAGGATAGCGATGGACTCGCCTTGTGAAAAAGCTGCCTTCGCGCCTTGAAGGACGGGGCGTTGTTGGCCGCCTTCACTGTAGCTTTTGCTGAGATTATCGAGTCTGATGAACTCGTTTGAGCTGGTTGAATCGTTCATGCCATTCGCGTGCCTTGAATCCTGGAAAATATGTTCCCATCAGCATTTGCTGACCTGCATAATTGTACCATGCGAAGGTGCATTGTCCATATATTGTCCAATTAATGTTAGTAAACGTTTAGGTTGGATACTCTTTGTGGGAAAATGATGGCTTATCTGCTGGTACGCGCTTTCTGAGACCTAAGAGTCTGCAAAGCCATGTGACCGAAGAGGTTCAAAAGAGGATCTGGTCACCACTGCTGAAAACAAAAACTGCTCCACGGTTGGGCGGAGCAGTTTGCAGTAGCGGTGTGCCCCTGCCAGGACTCGAACCTGGGCTTTCGGCTTCGGAGGCCGACACTCTATCCTCTGAGCTACAGGGGCAAACAACGTCTCTATTTTCCCATTGGCAGGGTCAAAAGTCAAATTAGCCGCAGCGGTCCTGGGTTGACGCGGTCACAGCCGCCGGTACAATGAAAACGCCATGATTAATCACCATTCAGACCGTAGAACCACGATTGTACTAGTTGGCGCCAGCCTGTTTGCTTACGGCGGCATGGTATGGAACTTGTGGCAGCGCATTGTCGATTCAACGTCTGTTTCCCTGCTGTCCGCGATCGGCTGGTACGCAGCCGCATTTGCTGTTTTTGTGGGCATGATTTTCTGGGTGGAGCGGAAACCGGCCATTTCCCTTCACTGGATCTGGTGGCCGGCACTGGTTTTCCGGCTGATCTTTCTGCTGACGGAGCCGGTTCTGTCCGATGATGTCTACCGCTATCTCTGGGATGGTCACTTGCTGGGAAACGGCGTCAGCCCATATGCGCACATCATTCAGGCGCCGGAGCTTGATTATCTAGCATTGCCGCTGCGCGATTTGGTCAACCACAGCTGGATGGCCACCCCATACATGCCGGCGGCACAGGCGCTCTTCGGGATTCTGGGGCTGATTTTCCCAAAAGACCCCACCTATATGCAGTTGGCCATGATATGCATTGATATGGCGGCTGCCTGGATACTGGTGAAGCTGCTTGCCCTGGTGCGCTTGCCTCGCCGCCGGGTCATGCTCTACTTGTGGAATCCTCTGGTAATCGTTGAAGTCGCCCATGGGGCCCATATTGACGCCTGGATGAATCTGCTGGCAGTCGCTGCCCTCTACTTCACCTTCCAGAACCGGCATCGGTTCGCCGCTCTCGGTGGGCCGTTGATGCTGGCATCAGCCACGCTGACCAAGCTCATCCCAATCCTGCTGCTGCCGGTGCTCTTCTGGCAGTGGCGCGGGCGCCAGAGGCTGCTCTATGCCGCCCTGACGCTGTTTCTGTTGATTCCCTTTGGTCTGTGGTCAGGTTGGGGTTTGCGCGGCCCCTTGGACGGCACCGGGCTGTTTGGGGCGCTGCGTATCTACGCGGCACGCTGGCAGTTCAACGGCGGCCTGTTCCCATGGCTGGAGAAGCTGGCTGCCCTGCTGAGATTCCAGTCACCTTCGCTGGTGGCAAAAGCCACAGCCCTAACAGGGATGATAATTGTGATGTTAATGGTATTCTTGTCAGCACGCGGCCCGATTTCCAATCGGCAAGGTCTCCGAATGTCGACCCTGCCTCTAATGGCTTATCTGCTGTTGGCGCCCACAGTTCATCCCTGGTATGCGCTCATCCTGATGATCCTGGTGCCTTTCCTATCCCCAGCTGAGGATGAACCGCCAATGTCCTGGCTGCATCTGCTGCCCTGGATTTATCTCAGCGGCGCGCTCATTCTGTCGTACACTGCCTATCTAGATCCGCAGCGCTTTCAGGAGCGCCCATGGGTAAGTCTGGTCGAGTGGCTGCCGACCTTGCTCCTGTTGATGCTCTCTTGGCGCATGGCTGGCAAGATCGGCCGAGACTCTTTCGGCGATCCGTTGGTCCGGAAGAGGATCGTCGTCTCGATTACCATCCCGGAACTCGGCAGCGGACCTTTCGGGCAGGA
>JAHEEY010000345.1 GCA_024640485.1 Chloroflexota bacterium
AGTTGGGAGGAGTCGATGATGAAACGACATCTGCTTTTCGTCATCTTACTGTTGCTGCCCGCTATCGCCTGCAATTTTTCTGCCGGCGAGGAGTCTGATTCCAATCTACCCATACCAACGTCGCTGCCGCCAGCACCTACCACCGTAATTAACGGCGATGATGGCGGCCAACCAGTGGAGAATGGGGCCACGGCGACGCCAACCAGCGCAGCCGCTCAAGCCACCGCTACCACGGCGTCTGTAACGGCAACACCAGCTTCCGCCGGCCCCACCCCTACCCTCTGCAGCACCCAATCGGATTGGCCTACCTACGTGGTGCAGGCCGGCGACACCCTGTTCAGCATCAGCCAACGGGCCGGCAGCACCGTGGACGCCTTGGTGGCGGCCAACTGCCTGAGCAGCCGGGACTACCTGCAGACAGGCTTTCACCTGTGGGTACCGGTCGATTTGACCATGAGCGACCCGCCGCCGACCGTCTTCCCGGATGGCGCGGGGATGGTCCTCTATCCCCCCGAAGCGTGCAGCCAACCACCCTTCTACCGCGATCTAGGGGTGTCGAACGGAGAGCGCTGGCGGGTCTCGCCGGAGCTGGAACATCTAACCCTGTGGAACAGCGAAAGCGGCAACCGGCCGATCACCTTGCTGCACAGCCTGGAAATACTGGATGTCTATCAAGGGCCGGTGTGCTATACCAAACGACTCGATGGCGTGGAGCTGGATTTCCGGCGATGGCAGGTCCGATCAGCGGAGACTAGTATCCTCGGCTGGATAGACGAATACGATCCAATCAGCGAACGGGCCAATATCGGCCCCGACGTGGAAGTCAACCTGTTCAAGGTGTATCCGGAACGGGTCAAAAGCGGCGAGCCGATCACCATCGAGTGGATAGTCTCCGGCGCCAACGAGACCAACATCTTCATGTATCACACGCTGGCCCGCTTCGCCAGCCAGCCGGTCACTCAAGATCCCTGGCCCCTGCCTACCTCAGGCATACTCACAGTCACCGCCCCTATCCCACTAACTAAGGTCCAGTTTTCCATTGGATTCGGGCCGGAAGATCCCAGCCATTGGGCCACCGTCCAGATCGACTGCAGGGATCAATTCTTCGGCGAAGCGATTGATCTCAGCGCCTGCCCCTTGGGGCCGGTGCAGATGACCCAGGCGGCGTATCAAAAGTTCGAACACGGCTTCATGTTGTGGCATCAGGACAGCGAGTTCGACCGTATCTGGGTGCTGGTAGACGGCTCCAACAACAGCCGGGAATTTGTGGACAACTGGGGCGGCGAAACGATCAGCTATAACCAGGCGCCGCCAGCGGGACTTCTGCTGCCGGGCCGGGGATTTGGCAAAGTGTGGGTGGAAAACGAATCAGTACGCCAGGCGCTGGGATGGGCGACGGCGGTGGAAAACAGCTACAGCATGGAGATACAGAAGACCCAGACCAGCTACGCGGCTTACACCTATTTCTTCAGCCTGCCGGACGGCAGCGTGATCCAGGCCAGCCGCAGCATGGGCAGCGCCAGCTGGAAAGCTACCAGCCGTCGGTAGACATAGCGGCAGTCGTCGTTCTTACGCGGCCCTTTCAGGGAGAGTTAGGTGAGGCTGGCGCCCTCATCCCCAACCCTTCTCCCAATCGGGAGAAGGGAGATGGCGACAAAAGACGCCGGCAGCGCATAGAAAGAGCGCTGCCGGCGTCTTTATTCATTTGAAATGAGTCCGGTCGTTTAGAAATAGAGCCGGGAGACCGATTCAGCCACACAGCCGGGCTTGGCTTCCCCTTCAATTTCCACGTAAATTGTATTGATCAGCTGCAGGCCGCCGCGGACCTCTTCGACGCTCTGCAAGGTGGTGCGGGCGCGAATGCGGGAATCGACTTTCACCGGATGGGGGAAGCGGACTTTGTTGAGCCCGTAGTTGACCGCCAGCTTGACCCCTGGGTAGCCGGGCTTGTCCGGGTTGACCAGCTCGGTCAGGAAGGTGGTCAGCGACAGGGTGAAATAGCCGTGGGCGATGGTGGTGCCGTAGGGGGAGTGCGCCTGGGCCAGCTCCGGATCGACATGGATCCATTGTTCGTCCCGGGTCACAGCGGCGAACTGGTTGATCATCTCCTGAGTAACTGTCAGCCACGGCCCCACATGGGTTTCCGTGCCAACTTTCGTTTCCAAATCAGCTTTGGCTATCTCAATTGACATACCTCTCCTCCTGAATCGATTTTGATGAATCTGCCGGCTGCCGAATAGAGGGGCCGCAGCAGAAGCACCATTACCCTGCCATTATACCGCCGTCCAGGGGCAGCGCATGCCCGGTCATGAAAGACGCGGCATCGGAGCAAAGCCAGCGGATGGCATCGGCCACCTCTTCCGGGGTGCCGTAGCGGCGCATGGGGATGCTGCGCTTCAGCTTCTCTTCGAACGTTGGGTCCAGCTCGAACATCGCCTCCACCATTGGCGTTTTGGTGAATACCGGGCAGACAGCGTTGACGCGGATGTTTTTGCGGGCGTATTCCAGGGCAGCCGCTTTGGTCAGCCCCACGACGCCGTGCTTGCTGGCCGTGTAGGCGGCAGCCATAGCCAGGCCGGTGAGGCCGGCCACAGAGGAGACGTTGACAATGACGCCCCCGCCCTGCTCCAGCATGTAGGGGAGCTGGCTGCGCATGCAGTAGAAGACGCCAGACAGGTTAATGCCCAGTACCTGATGCCATTCATCCAGGGGATATTCGCTGACTCTGGCCCATCCGCCGCTGATACCGGCATTATTGATCCCGAAATCCAGCCGGCCGTAGCGTCCAACCGTCTCCTGCACCATGGCATCGACTTCGGCGGCGGCGGCGACATCCGCCTTCACAAAATGGGCATCGCCGCCGGCAGCGGTCACCAGGGACACCGTTTCTTCGCCGCCGGCGACGTTGATATCAGAGACCACCACCTTGGCGCCATCTGCCGCCAGTGCCAATGCCGTCGCCCGGCCGATGCCGGAACCGGCGCCGGTGATTAAGGCGACCTTTCCCTCGAACTGCTTATCCATGTGCGCTCCTGAACAGATAGTTGAATCAAGTTTGTTACCAATGGGTATGAAAGGGTGAAGACTCTTCCTCTAGACAGTCTTTAGCGGAGAATCTACCCGGCTACTGGCAGCCCGGCCAGCCGGCGGGCGATGATCCGGTACACGTCCGGCGAAAACCCCATGGCCACATGTGCCAGGGGCAGTTCTACATGCTCGGTCATGCCGCTGTGATGATCGATGCACGCTTCCCAGGCGACAATGCCGTCGACCGGCGACCAGATTGCCAGCACCGGCCGAGTCAATGGGATTTGCGTGCGAGCCTCGACGGCCTTTTCGACCGCATCCAGATCCACGCCGCGCTGCCGGTAGGCATCAGCGGCGGTGGTGTATTTGGGGCCGCCGATGACCGGGGTCCCCAACGTGATTACCTGAGCCGCCAGATCGGGCAGATCCCGGGCGGCTTCTCTGGCCAGGTAGCCGCCTAAGCTCCAGCCGATCAGGGTGACTGGCTCCCCGGATTGGGCGGCAAAGGCGGACAGCTGGGCTTCGACTTTGACCATCAAGCCATCGACATCGCCGTTGTTGCGTCCCAATCCCCAACCGCGGGCATGGTAGCCCAGAAAGCGGAGGTAACCGCGCAGCAGCGCCAGGACGCCGTCGCCGGTGCCGTAACCGGGCAGCACCATCACCGGCTGCCCGTTCCCCCGAGGCTGTCGAAGCAGCCAGGGGAAGTGGATGAGCAGCCGGGCAAGCTCCTTCAGAGCCAAAAACTGCCGGAAGGGAGAAGAACGGGGCGGCGGGCTTACCATTCGCCGGCGTAGCGGGTGCTGTATGGCGCCAGCTGCTTGTTGGTATACGCCCACAACAGTTCCACCAGCTGCCGCATATGGAGCATGTCGTGGGCCACCCAGGCGGCGAACATGTCCCCTGCCTTGATGACGCCGAAGGGCATCTGGTATTCGGTTTCCCAATTCACCTGCTTCAGCCCTTTCAGCCAGGCGATAGACTCAGCCCGGGCCTGCCGGAACTGGCTCACCGATTGGCGGAAATCCCGCTGATTGTACCCGCGGGCGGTCACCCACCCTCCGGGATCAATAGGGGGGGCATCCTGGCCTGGTCGATGGAGGATGTAATCCAGCCGGACCCGGAAATCTTCCCGCTCTTCATCCAGCAGATGATTGATCACTTCCAAGATCGACCAGCTATCAGGATCCGGCTTCCAGCGGGCCTGGTGTTCCTCAATCCCTTGAGTGAAATGGGAGATCGTCTCCGCGTTATTGGCCATCTCTGCCGCAAATTGATAAAGCTCCATAGGTGTCTCTTCTCTCTTATGCCAGCCGCCGGCTCCTGCCCGCAGGCTGACCGCGTTCAACTCTGGTAGATGTTTGAATTATGGCCGATATGGGGCATGGTTACCCGGCGAGCTGCCCTGCTGTGGATAGACCGGCTGCCCCTTCGTCAGCATCGTAGCAGTTCAAAAGAGTGGTGTCAATCAAAACCGCCCGCCGGATGCTTCACCCGGCAATATACCCGCAGAACTGGAAGACAGCATGGGACAGATCCGGTGATGTAAGCAAAAGATTAACAACCGGGCGGAGGGGTATCTCAGATTCGCCGCAGACGAGAAGCCTGCTATAATCCGGCTATGCCGGTCGCAGAAAAGGGCACCTCGCCCGTACCCGGCTTACCAAAACTGCGGGCTATACAATCCCGCCATAGATGGTTCAATAAACATCGCCGCAAATAACCTGGTTTACTGGCCTGCTGTTATGAAACAGCCGCGCCGGTATTTCTGCGTTATCTGCCGGCTTATGGAGAGATAACGATGGAATACGAATTTAAAGCGTTGGGCAAAGATATGAGCGCTCCCAGCAAGGATCTGGAAACTTTCCCAACCCCTGCCAATGTCAAATTAGTCAGCTTCACCTCAGATGAAGTGACCAGCCACTGCCCGGTAACCGGGCAGCCCGATTTCAACACGGTTGAGATCGAATATGCCCCTGACCAGAAATGTGTGGAGAGCAAGAGCTTAAAACTGTACCTATGGACCTTCCGCGATGAGCAGATCTTCGGCGAAGGGCTGGCGGGGACCATTGCCCAGGATATTTTTGATGCCCTGGAGCCGTTTTACTGCAAGGTCACTCTGGAACAGGGAATCCGCGGCGGCATGCAGATGAGCGCTGTCGCCGAAGTGGTCCGGGACGAAGCGTAAGCCGCAAGGAATAATCACAATGAACCACAAAACAGAAGGCTGGATTTACCTGCTACTATTTATCGGCAGCATTTTCCTGGCTAATTATCTCATCGGAAATGTCGGTGCGGTTTGCGACAACGGCGTCTGCCTCATTCCGGTCTGGCCTGGCATCATGGCCCC
>JAHEEY010000027.1 GCA_024640485.1 Chloroflexota bacterium
GGTCTGTGACGACGTCCCCAAGCCGGTGGGCGACCTCTACCGGCTCTACCTGGTGATGCTCCATTCCGTCAAGCCGGTGGTCACCGGCGCTTTTTCCACCGCCACCACCCAGCACATGTTCGACATGCTGGCTATCCTGGCCGGCGGCCGGGATGCGCTGGCCCAGAAGCCGACGGCGGTCTTCGATGTCTGTCCCTCGCCGCCGCTGATCTGGAGCGATTTCGGCTCCCAGAACCTGATGGATCTGGCCCGGGCCGGGGTGCCGGCCCAGATCGTCTCTATGCCCTTGGCCGGGGCCGGCGGGCCGGTGACCCTGCTGGGCTCGGTGGTGCAGCACGCCGCCGAATGTATCAGCGGCATCACCATCCATCAGCTGGCCCAATCCGGCTCGCCTATCGTCTGGGGTGGGGCGCCGGCGATCTTCGACATGCGCCAGGGGACCACCCCTATGGGCGCGGTGGAAACAGCCATGATCGACGCCTCCTATGCCCAGGTGGGCAAATACCTGGGGCTGCCCACCCACGCCTATCTGGGGGCCAGCGACGCCAAGCTGGTCGACGCCCAGGCAGGGCTGGAGAGCGGCGTCACCGCCCTCATCGGCGCCCTGGCCGGCATCAACATGATCTCCGGCGCCGGCATGCTCGATTTCCTGGTCTGCCAGAGCGCCGAGAAGCTGGCCATCGACGCCGAGGCCATCGCCATGGCCCAACGGCTGCTGGCTGGGGTGCAGCAGCGCACCGAGACCCTGGCCACGGCGATGTTCGCCGGCATCGATTTCCAGGCCGATTTTCTCAAGCAGAAGATCACCCGGGAGCTGTTCCGGCAGGAGCAGCATCTGCCCTCGGCGATCATCGACCGCGGTTCGGTTCGCGCCTGGCAGGCAGCCGGCGGGCAGGACAGCTTCGCCCGGGCCAGGAGCCGGGTGGCCCAACTGCTGGACGCTTACCAGCGGCCGGCCATGGCTCCGGAGCAGGAGCAGGAACTGCGGGGGATGGTGGCCCGGCTGGCCCGGGAGGCTGGCATGGACCAGCTGCCGCCGCTGATGGATTGACGCCGGCACCCATCCGGGAACTATTCTGTGCCTTCCGGCGTCTTCTATTCATATCGGCTGCACTTGAATAGTAAGGAGAAGATGCTATGTCACGCCGGCTGTCCTTATCCCTGATCCTGATTGCCCTGGCGGCAGTCGCCCTATTCTTTATCGATAATCATTACAGCAACCTGCCCGACCGGGTCAGCCAGCATGAGACGATCCTGCTGGCCCAGGATCGGCTGGTCCCCGGCAGCCAGGCCGCCATGCGGGTGCTGGTGCGCGACACCAGAGACGCCGCCCCCCTGGCCGATGCTACCGTCACCGTTTCCCTGAAGCCGGCCGACGGCGACCGGACTGCTAAGCTGTTCACCGGCCAGACCGATGAGATGGGCACCGCCCTGGTGCAGTTCACCGTCCCCGAGGGCGAATCAGCCCAAACCCTCATCGTGGAGACCGACTCCCGCCTGGGCTCTGACCAGATCCAGCGGCCGGTGCAGCTGCAGCGGGATTACAAGATCCTCCTCTCCACTGACAAACCCATCTACCAGCCCGGCCAAATCATCCATCTGCGCGCCCTGGCTTTGAGCGCCTTCGACCAGCGGGCCGCCGTGGCCCAGCCTTTGGCCCTCACCATCGCCGACGGCAAGGGGAACCGGGTCTACCGCAAAAACCTGACCACCTCAGATTTTGGCGTCGCCTCTGCCGATTTCCAGCTGGCATACGAAGTGAACAGCGGCCCATATAAAATCAGCGCCGAGATGGGCGGCGTCCTTTCCGAGAAGACCGTCACCGTGGAGCACTACCAGCTGCCCAAGTTTGATGTCTCCCTGACCGCTGACAAAGCGTACTACGCCCCCGGGCAGCATGTGGCTGGGTCGCTGGATGCGGCCTATTTCTTCGGCAAAGATGTCGCCGGCGGCCAGGTGACCATCGAAGGGTTCACCTTTGATTTCGACCGACAGGATCTGTTCACCCTGCAGGGAACCACCGACGCCCAGGGGCAGTTCCAGTTCGAGTTTGACCTGCCCGGCTACATCGTGGGCACCGACCTGGACACCGGCATCGGCCGTTTCTACCTGCAGGCCAGGGTCACCGACCAGGCCCAGCAGACCGAAGCAGGCAGCCTCTCGCTGCCCATCGCCGCCAGCCCGCTGATCATCGAAGCGATCCCTGAAGGGGGCCAGTTCCGCCCCGGCGTGGAGAATGTCCTCTATGTGCTCACCAGCTACCCCGACGGCTCGCCAGCGGAGACGGAGCTGACCGTCACCGTCATGGGGCAGGATCTGCCGGCCCAAAGCGGAAGCTACGGCCTGGCTGAGCTGCACCTTACCCCCAACGTTGTGGAACAGCCGGTATCCATCTCGGCTCGGGACACTCAGGGTAACCAGGCGCGGCGGGAGTTCCAATTTAGCGGCGAGTACCAGGAAGAGACGGTGCTGCTGCGTCCTGACCGGCCGGCATACCAGGTGGGTGACAGCATGTTGCTGACGGTGCTCACCTCCCAACCGCAGGGTAATGTCTACATCGATATCATCCGCCAGGGGCAGACCATCAGCACCCGGGCGGTCCAGGTCAGCGGCGGCACGGCTCAGGTCGCCGTCGATCTTACCCCGGATCTATACGGCACCTTGGAAATCCACGCCTACAAGATCCTTCGCTCCGGCACCATCGTCCGCGACAGCCGGCTGGTCATCGTCGATGACGCCGGTCAGCTGGACGTCACCCTGACCACTGATGCCCAGGTGTACCGCCCCGGCGACACCGCCGGCCTGACCATCCAGACCAATGACGAAAATGGAGGCGGCGCCCAGGCTGCCGTGGGTTTGGCTATTGTTGATGAGTCGGTCTTCGCTCTGGCGGAGCAGGACCCCGGCTTCGCCAAGCTCTATTTCCAGCTGGAGCAAGAGCTGCTGCAACCTAAATATGAACTCCACGGCTTCTCTATCCCAGACCTGATCCTGTATGAGCCGGTCTCCGATCCGGTGCTGCGCCAGGCCCAGGAAGGGGCCGCCCAGGCTTCCCTGGCGGAAGCGGCGCCCAAAGAGAGCCGTTTCTCCCTCAAGGTCAACTCTCGGGACGATAATCTGGCCCAGGCATATCAGACCCAGTCCGACTACCGCAACCTGCGCGAGATACTCATCGCCATCGCTATCGTCCTGTTTGTATTGGCGGTGCTGGTGACCTTGACTGTGGTTATCTGGCGCAGAGCCGGTTGGGGCTGGGGGGTAGGGTTCATTCTGCTCACTATAGCCCTGATGGGCTTTGGCTTCCTGGTGCTGATGCTGCCGGTTTACGGCGGTATGGGCCAGCGAGATGTCATGCTGGCCGACGGCATGGTCTTTGAAGTGGAGGAAATGGGAATGCCTCAGCCGGCGATGGCCGAGGGCGCCGATGCCGACAAGGCCGATCGGGGCGCGGCCAAGCCGGGCCAGCCCCCTCGGCTGCGCCAATATTTCCCGGAGACGATGCTCTGGCTGCCCGACGGGGTCACGGACGCCGGCGGCTTGATGGAGCTGGATGTGCCCATCGCTGACAGCATCACCACCTGGCGTATGACCGCCCTGGCCTCTACCCAGGACGGACGGCTGGGCTCGGTCAATGCCGGACTGCGGGTGTTCCAGGAGTTCTTTGTGGACCTCAATTTGCCCCAGGCGCTGACCGTGGGCGACGAGATCGCTGTGCCGGTGGGGGTGTTCAACTACCTGCCGGAGAGCCAGGAAGTGACCCTGCAGGTCAGCCCGCAGCCCTGGTTCGAGCTGCTGGAAGGGGGCGAGCAGCTGATCACCATCCCTTCCAATGAGATCACCGTAATCTACTTCCCTATCCGGGTCAACGCCTTCGGCACCTTCCCCTTCACCGTTACCGCCCTGGGATCGACCATGTCCGATGCCATCCAGAAGCCGGTGCGGGTCTACCCCAACGGCAAAGAGATCTTCTTCACCCAGTCCGATCAGGTCAATGCCGGCGCTCCGGCAGCGCTCACCGTCCAGCTGCCCCAGACTGCCATCAACGGCAGCCAGACATTGAACGTCAAAATCTACCCCGGCATGGTCAGCCAGGTAGTCGAAGGGCTGGACAGCATCCTGCAGATGCCCAACGGCTGTTTCGAGCAGACCTCATCCACCACCTATCCCAACGTGCTGGTGCTCGACTATCTGCAGAGCAGCGGCGAGATCTCCCCCGAGGTGCAGTTCAAGGCCGAAGATTACATCAACATCGGCTACCAGCGGCTGACCACCTTTGAGGTGAACGGCGGCGGGTTCAGCCTCTTTGGCGACGCCCCCGCCAGCATCCTGCTCAGCGCCTACGGGGTGCAGGAGTTCAGCGATATGAGCGGGGTGTTCCCGGTAGACGACGGGTTGATCCAGCGCACCGCCGCCTGGCTGCTGGACCAGCAGAGCGGCGACGGCTCCTGGGGCAGCGATAACAGCTGGGTCGAAGGGACCTTCGTCTCCGGCCCCCAGGGTGATGCCATCATCACCACCGCCTACGTCATGTGGAGCCTGGCTCGGGCCGACATGGTCAATGACAGCCGTTTCCAGCAAGGGTTGAGCTACCTGGGGCAGGCCCAGGGGCAGGTCACCGATCCCTACGCCCTGGGACTGATCGCCAACGCCCTGGTGGAAGCTGAAAACCGCCTTGGCTCTTCCGGCCTGGCTGACAACGCCCTCAACAAGCTGGCCCAAATGGCCCAAAGGGACGGCGATACCACCTTCTGGCAGGGGCAGGGGGATACCTTCATGGGCGGCTCCGGGAGTGTCGGTGACATGGAAGCCACCGCCCTGGCCTCCCTGGCATTCCTCCGTTCCGGCACCCATTCCGATCTGGCTGAAGGGGGCCTGCTTTATCTGATTCAAAACAAGGACAGCTTCGGCAACTGGTCCACCACCCAGACCACCATCCTGGCCCTGCAGACCTTCATCGAGAGCGCCAAGATGAGCAGTGAGAATGTGGACGCGGCCATCACTGTCAAGCTGGGCAACCAGACCCGTACTGTCACCGCCAACGCTGAAAACTATGACGTGATGCAGATGCTCACCTTCGACGATGTCCCCTTGGGGGACAGCCCGCTGCAGATCAGCGTCGCCGGAGAAGGGCGCTTCATGTACCAGGTGACCGGCAGTTACTATCTCCCTTGGGATCAGTTGGACAGCAGTGTGCGCCCCTCTGAGATGCCGGAGGCGGTGACCGTCGACGTGGCCTACGATCGCACCGAGCTTCAGGTCGATGATGCCGTCAACGTGGACGTTACCGTCAGCCTGGATACGCCTGGCGGCAAGGCTGATTGGGCCCTGGTGGACCTGGGCATTCCTCCCGGTTTTACCGTCAACAGCGGCGATCTCGCCAACCTGGTGGCCTACTATAATGATGTCGCCGGTCAAGGGGGATACGACCAGCCGACCATCGAACGGTACGAGCTGACCGGCCGGCAGATCCTAATCTATGTAGGCAACCTCAGCCAGGGCAAGCCGCTCAGCTTCAGCTACCGGCTGACCGCTAAGTACCCCCTGCGGGCCCAGACGCCCGCCAGCAGCGCCTACGATTACTACAATCCCCAAATCGCCGGCGAGGATGCCCCCCAACTGTTGGTGGTTCGCCCGTAACTGAACCAGAGAAGGGCGGGTCGTCAGTTGACGACCCGCCCACCATTTCCCCATATCTCCCTCCGGAGCACCCCTCTAAAAGAGTAGACAGGGATGGTACAATATGCCGTATGATTCCATTACGCGACGCCAATCCATCCCGCACAACCCCGGTGGTGACCATCTCTTTGATCATCGCCAATCTCCTGATCTACTTTTACCAATGGACCCTGGCTGGAGCCGAGCAGCTGATCCCATTCTTTGACCATTGGGCCGTCATTCCGGCCCAATTGACCACCCACTTTTCCACCGAGTTCTACACCCCGTTCACGGCGATGTTTATGCATGGCTCCTGGATGCACCTCCTGGGGAATATGCTCTATCTGTGGATCTTTGGTGACAACATTGAAGATCGGCTGGGTAAGGGGCGCTACCTGCTCTTTTACTTATCCGGCGGCTTGGCCGCTACCGCTGCCCAAATATTGGTTGACCCCCGGTCGCCGGTGCCCAATATCGGCGCCAGCGGCGCCATCGCTGCCGTCCTGGGCGGTTACCTCATCCTCTACCCCCGGGCACGGGTGTTGACCCTGGTGGTCCGCTATGTCACCCAGGTACCAGCCTACGTGGTCCTCGGTTTCTGGTTCGTGCTGCAGCTGTTTCAAGGGGTGGGCAGCCTGGGAGCGACCACCTCCCAGGGCGGAGGCGTCGCTTTTTTTGCCCATATCGGCGGCTTCGTCGCCGGCGCCATATTTGTCAGATTGTTTCAGATTGGATTGGAACCGCGCTACTCGGATGATACCTATTAGGAAGGGTTGTTGATGACAGAGAAAGACCATATGATGCTGCATCGGTTGGAGACATTGCGCCGGACCATCGAAGCATCCCAGCATGAGGCTGGTTCTCTATACGACTACCTGGATCGGGGCCGCCCGGACGCGGATCAGAAATTCGAAACCTGGGTGGAGATCAACCAGCAGCGCCAGGCATCGACCGAAGCTCACACCCGGCTGGCCCAGCTGGTCTCCTATTTGCGGCAGCATTCGCCGGCGCTGATCGATCTCTGGGTCGACACCCATCAGGCTATCTACCGCGAGATACAGCGGCTGGGCCGGGCGGGGCGTGATCCGATGCCCCTGGAGCCGTATGTCTCAGCCCAGGCGTTGGCTGCCTGGGAGCAGGTCCGCACAGGCCAGCGTGAGTTTGTGATTGGAAATGGGTATGTGATGCGCCATCACCAGGATCTCATCACCAAGCATTTCGGCTTTTAGACCGCCTCAGATCGACAAGCGTTCTCACCCCTGCGGGGGTCCCCGTTTTCAGGCTGACGCTTTCCCCGGGTCAGCCAGCAGCCCTTCCAGCTTGTAGACGATGATCGCCGACGCCCGGCACGCTGCCGCAAACTCATCGCCGCTGTAGTCAGCGCCTTCTTTCTTTGCGACCACCTGCCACACCGGACAGCGGCATCAGATAAACGGGCGTCATGCTGCGCCGCTAGCCATGGTCCAGAACGGTAGATAGGCTTGCGCTAGCGCCAATTTCGGCTGCCGTAGTCGGTTGACTCTCACCTGATACTCATCACGACGACATGTTTTTGGGCTAGAATGATTGATGTGATCTTGGGATTTTAGCCGCGATTTCACGGAGCAGCGTAAACCTCACGCTGCCGTGTAACTGCTCCAATGTTTTGTCTCATGTGCGCCCTCACACAACTCTCCCGCACTATCCGCCCAAGGGCCTAAGTCGCCGCAGCCAACATATCGCAGACTCCTTGATCAGTTAACACGCTCCTTTCTAAGACATACCTATCTACCGGGATGCATTTATGAATTGCGCCAACTGCCAATACCTTAATCCTGAAGGAGCCAAATTTTGCATGAACTGCGGCCATGCGCTCATGCTTGCCTGCCCCAGCTGTCAGACTGAACTGCCCCCTGATGCTAGATTTTGTATGAACTGCGGGCACCAGATGAAAGCGGGTGCCCCACCAGCCGAGCCGCGGACGTCTCCACCTCCTTCCCGCATAGAACCGCAGCACATAGATCCCGCCCCGTCTCCCTTGAGCCGTTTTATCCCTCGGGAATTTGCCGCCAAACTGGAATCCGCCCGCAGCAATCGGGCGATGGAAGGGGAGCGGCGGGTGGTCACCATGCTCTTTTGTGATGTCAAAGGGTCCACTTCTGCCGCCAGCCAGCTCGACCCAGAGGAATGGGCTGAGATAATGAACGGCGCCTATGAATACATGATCGCCCCTATTTACCGGTATGAAGGTACCGTAGCCCGATTGATGGGGGATTCAATCCTGGCTTTCTTCGGCGCGCCCATCGCCCATGAGGATGATCCCCAGCGGGCGATCTTGGCTGGGCTCGATATCGTCCGCGATATCCGTACTTTCCGGCAGCAGATGAGAAGCCAATGGGGGCTGGACATCGACGTGCGCGTGGGTATCAATACGGGTCTGGTGGTGGTAGGCGCCGTGGGTTCCGACTTGCGCATGGAGTACACCGCCATGGGAGATGCCATCAATTTGGCGGCGCGGATGGAGCAGACGGCCCGCCCGGGCACCGTTCAGATAGGAGAAGATACCTATAAATTGATCGCCCCGCTTTTTGAATGTGAGTCATTAGGCGAAATTGAAATCAAGGGAAAGCTTGAACCTGTCGTTGCTTATCGTGTTATCGGAGAAAAGAAGCGGCCCGGCCGGCTGCGCGGTGTCGATGGGCTGGACTCGCCCCTGGTAGGACGTGACCAGGAGATGCACCAACTGCAAGGGGCTCTGCTTCAGCTGCGCCAGGGAACTGGCCAAATCGTCTCCTTGATTGGCGAAGCGGGATTGGGGAAGAGCCGCCTGATCGCTGACCTGCGCCAGTTATCGATTCCTATTACCGAGGAGGCCGCCAAGCTTCGTTGGCTGGAAGGGCGATCCCTCTCCTATCAGACCGCTGTCCCATATGCTCCGTTTATTGACCTGTTCACCAATCATTTTGCTTTGCAGGTGGAAGAGGCCGACGCTGAGAAATATGAGCGGGTTGTGCGAACTGTGGCTGAGTTCATGCCCCAATCGGCTCACGAGATCTCTCCGTATCTCGGTTCCCTGCTGGGTCTGAAATTGACCGGAGAAGCGCTGGATCGGGTCAAATTCATGGACCCACCGTTGCTGCGGGGGCGGGTATTTGAGGCGGTCCTGACGTATATACAACAGCTGGCGTCGGAATGCCCCTTGGTACTCATCTTTGATGACCTCCACTGGATTGATCCCACCTCTCTGGATCTGCTGCAGCAGATGCTGCCCCTGGCTGATGGCCACATGCTGCTGCTTGTGGCCATGTTCCGCCCGCCGCGAGATGAGAAATCGGCGCAGTTTCATCAAATAGCGGAACAGCAGTTTGCCGACAAATACCGGGCAATAACGCTCAAGCCGTTGGACGAGGCCGAATCGCGGGAACTGGTTGCCAATCTGCTTCATGTGGAAGGGCTGCCAATCAAAGCCCGGCAGTTGATTCTGGACAAATCAGAAGGCAATCCTTTCTTTGTCGAAGAAGTGATACGCTCCATGCTGGATGCCGGCCTGGTGGTCAAAGACGGCGAGATTTGGCGAGCGACTCAGGATATCGACCGTCTGGAGGTGCCCAATACCCTGGCCGGGGTCATCAACGCGCGTATGGATCGGCTGGACTCATCCGCCTACGACGTGGCCCAGAAAGCGTCAGTTATTGGCCGAGAATTCACTTTTGATACCCTGGCTGGACTGATGGACAATCAGGACTATTTAGAGGGGGCGCTGTTTGCCCTTCAGCAGCGCGAGTGGATTCGTGAGAAGAGCCGTTTTCCCAACCGTACCTATATTTTCAAACATGTGCTCAGCCAGGAAACCGCTTATGCTTCACTGCTCTTGAAAAAGCGGCGGATACTGCACCGGCAGGTAGCCGATCTGCTGGAGCTGCGCTCACCGGACCAGGCAGGTGACATCGGCCGGCATCTGCTTGAGGCCAGAGAGGGTGCCCGGGCACTGCCTTACCTGGTTGAAGCTGGGGCTCGTGCCGCTCGTTCCTATGCGACTTCTGAAGCGATCAGGTATTACCAACAGGCGATTCAGTTCCTCGATGACAACACCGATCTGGCGCTGGCCCGCCTGGCATACGAAGGTTTTGCCAATGTCTTGACCTTTGCCAACGAGCTCCTTCGAGCGGTGGGAATCTACCAGACAATGCTCGAACTTGGGGAATCCCGGGGAGACATCCCCATGCAGGTCTCAGCCCTTAACAAGCTCTCCTTTCTACATGCCATGCGTCTGGGGAAGTTTCAGGAGGCTGAGGAGTTAATCACTGAGGCGGAACGAAGAGCGCGCTTGAAAGAAGATACCCAGGGACTTTCAGAGCTGAGTCTCATTCGCTGCATGATGTGCACCGCCGTGGCTGATTTTGACGGCGTGGTGCGCTACATGGATGAGACCGTTGACATCGGCCGGCAGCTGGCGGTCAAAGAACAGATGTCTATGGGGCTGGAGCACATCGCTGTTTCCCAGACTTATATGATGCAGTTTGACCAGGCATGGGAAAAGATAGAGGAGGGGCTGCGGCTCAGCCGTGAAATTGGCGACCGGATCCATGAAGTTGCTTTCCTGACACATCCCATCCCGCTGCGCTACCTGCGTGACGGAGATCTGGATGCCGCCCAAAGCGCGGCTGAAGAGGGGCTTCAAATCGCCATCAACATTGGTTCTCCCCAGAGTGAGGCAGTCGCGTTGGAACTTTTGGGGACTGTCGCCTACAGGCGGGGAAGTTTCGAGCAAGCCATTGACTATTACCAGCGCTGCTTGGCTGCCTGCCGTGTCTCCGGCTTTGTTTGGGTAGAAGTGCTGATAACCAGCCTGCTTGGTTCCGTTTATCTGGACATGAGCGGAAAGTTCACCAAAACGGTGCGGTCACTGCATGACGAAGCGCTGAACAAGTTGGAACAACCAGCCGGCAATATGATGGGCGCCAGCGTTTGGGCCGAGCTGGGCTTCTGTCTTTGGTCTAGTGGTGATTTGGAAACCGCTGAAGAACTGTTCCAAAAAGGGTTGGATCAGCCGACAATTCCAGGTCAATTGGAGCGCGCTCGGCTGCTGGTAGGATCTGCCGAGGTGGCCTTATCGCGCTACAATATAGACCAGGCGCTGCAGCTTGTGGCGGACGCCAGGAATCATGTCGAGACCCACGCATTACAGCATCAATATCCCCTTGTCGCTTACACCGAGGGCCGCATTCATGCGGCGCTGGGGAACACAGAACAGGCGGTTAAGCGGTTCAGCAGTTCCGAGGAGTATGCCCGAAAGATGTCTATGCGCCCTGCTGTTTGGAAAGCGGCAGCCGGCGCGGCTCAAGCGCTGTATGACGTCGGTCGACTTGATGAAGCGGAAGAGAAGCAGACACAGGCAGCCCGGATGATAGAACAGATTGTACAGATGTTTGCGGATAAGCAGTTGGGTGCCGAATATGCCCAGCAAGCGGCTGGACATATCCGGTTCGATGCCGGCGCCAGCAGCAAAGAGATGCAAAGGGAGTGAAGGGTCAATGAGTAAACCGATTATCCTGACAGTGGATGATGAGCTGGCGGTATTGAATGCCATCAACCGAGATCTACGGCAGCACTATGGTGCCGAGTACCGGATCATCAAAGCGAATTCCGGTGACGAAGCGCTGAATGCTGTGCGTGAACTAAAGCAGCGAAACGCGCCGGTGGCCCTGCTTCTGGCAGACCAGCGCATGCCCTCCATGAGCGGTACCGAGTTCCTGACCGCAGCCCAGAAACTGTATCCGCAGGCGCGTAAAGTCCTGCTTACCGCCTATGCCGATACCGAAGCCGCGATTTCCAGCATCAACGAGATTGGGCTGGATCATTACCTGTTGAAGCCCTGGGATCCGCCGGATCAGCGGCTGTATCCGGTGTTGGATGATCTGCTGTCCGATTGGCTGGCCACGGTATCGATCCCGTATGACGGCATCCGGGTAGCCGGTACCTTGTGGTCGGCCGGCAGCCACCTGGCGAAAGATTTTCTGGCCCGCAATCGAATCCCGTATCAATGGCTGGATATTGAAACCGACGCGGTCGCCAAAGAGCTGGTTGATTCGGTCGATAATCCCAACCATCAGCTGCCGGTGATCTTCTTCCCGAACGGCACGACTCTGATCGCCCCCGACACCCTGTCCCTGGCTAATGCCGCCGGCCTGCATACCGCGGCCACCCAGCCTTTCTATGACCTGGTCATCATCGGTGCCGGTCCATCCGGCCTGGGGGCGGCTGTCTACGGCGCCTCCGAAGGGATCAGCACCCTCCTTATCGAAAAAGAGGCTACCGGGGGGCAGGCTGGCACCAGCTCCCGCATTGAGAACTACCTGGGATTCCCCAATGGGATCAGCGGCGCTGACCTGGCTGAACGGGCCACTATTCAGGCTAAGCGGTTGGGGGCCGAGATCCTAACCGCTCAGGAGGTGGTATCGGTCCGGCTGGAAGATCCCTACCGCTACGTGACCCTGGCTGACGGCACCGAGATAGGCTGTCGGGCTTTGATGGTCGCCACCGGGGTTACCGTGCGCCAGCTGGATGTCCCTGGTATCGGTGCCGTGACCGGGGCAGGTGTCTATTATGGCGCTGCCTTGACCGAAGCCGTTAACTATAAGGATCGTCCTGTCTTCGTAGTGGGCGGCGCTAATTCAGCCGGGCAAGGGGCGATGTTCTTCTCCCGGTATGCCAGTAAAGTCACCATGTTGGTGCGGGGCTCTTCCCTGGAGAAAGGGATGTCCCAATATTTGGTAGACCAGATTTACGGTACCCCGAATATTGAGGTGCAGCTGCGTACTCAGGTGAACGCGGTGAGCGGGAGCGACCGGCTGCAGACCATTACCATCGAGAATGTGGATTCAGGCGAGTCCAATACGGTGCCGGCGGCGGCGCTGTTTATCTTCATCGGCGCCGTGCCCCACACCGATATGGTCGCTGGGGTCGTGGAACGAAACAGCGCCGGCTTCATTCCTACCGGTATGGATCTATTCCATGATGGCAAGCGGCCCAGGAATTGGCGTCTGGACCGGGATCCTTACCCGCTGGAGACGAGTGTCCCCGGCGTTTTCGCGGTGGGAGATGTCCGCCAGGGTGTGGTCAGGCGGGTGGCTTCAGCAGTGGGCCAAGGCGCTATTGCGGTCAGTCTGGTTCACCAATATCTGAAGACGGTATAGCCGGTTCTCTCAGCTGCCTCCCCGCTGCTGGAGGGGCGCACATTTCACCAGCGCCAGCCATTGAAAGGCGCTCACAGAAAGCCAGGTGTCTGCTATGTTTGAATTCCTGAAGAAAATACCCTTGTTTGCCGATCTCCCGGACGATGATCTGGGCCAATTATGTGCCGTCAGCCACGAAGTAACCCTGGCGGCTGGCGAGGAGCTGTTTGCCGAGGGCAGCCCCGGCCATCGGGCCTATGTTATCAAAGAGGGGCAGATAGAGATTATCAAGAAATCAGGCCGCCGCGAAATCCTGCTGGCGGTACAGGGCCCTGGGGTGGTTATCGGTGAACTGGCCCTGCTGGAGGATAGGCCGCGGATGGCTACCGCTCAGGCTCGAAAGGACAGCGTGCTGGTTGTCATCGACAAGGCACAGCTGGAGGCTCTGCTGAGCACCAGCGTTTCAGCTTCAAACGCCATGTTCCGCACTATTCTCAACCGTTGGCGGGAGACAGAATCTCTGCTGCGGCAAAACGAGAAGATGGTCCACCTGGGTACCTTGTCAGCCGGTGTGGCCCATGAGCTGAACAATCCGGCCGCGGCGGTAAGACGAGGCTCTGACCAGCTGAAGCAAGCTTTTGCGGAGCTGAATCAGCAGGAGGGACAGATGGGCCAGCTTGAATTGTCTGCCGCCCAACAGGAAGCGGTAGCCACCTTGATGGCCAGGGCCCAACAGCAGGCGGAGCGGCCGCCCGAGATGGATGCGATGGCCCGCAGCGATCGGGAATATGAGCTGGAAAGCTGGCTGGAAGCCAGGGACGTTGATGACGCCTGGGAGCTGGCGCCCATGCTGGTCAATTTGGATTATGATGAAGAGCGGCTCAATACGCTGGTGGGCTGTTTTACATCCGGGCAGCTGACCATGGTGATCAGCCGGTTGAATGCTGTTTATACCGTCTACAACCTGCTGATGGAGATTTCCAGCGGCGCCGGGCGGATTTCAGATATCGTCGGCGCCTTGAAGAATTACTCGTATTTGGATCAGGCCCCGGTCCAGACAGTCGATGTCCATCAAGGGCTGGATAGCACCCTGCTCATCCTACAGCATAAGTTGAAGTCCGGCATCAGCGTCCGCCGGGAATATGCGCCTGGCCTGCCCCATATCCAGGCATACGGCAGTGAGCTGAACCAGGTATGGACCAATCTCATCGACAACGCGGTTGACGCCATGGACGGTACCGGGGTGATCCAGATCCGTACCCGCGCGCAAGGGGAATGGGTCGTGGTCGAGATCGAAGACGAGGGCCCCGGCATCCCGGAAGAGATCCAATCGCGCATCTTCGAGCCTTTCTTTACCACCAAGCCGCCGGGGAAGGGGACTGGGCTGGGGTTGGATATCAGCTACAAGATCATCGTCCACAAGCACCGCGGAGAAATCAAGTTAACTTCCCGGCCTGGGAAAACTTGTTTCGAGGTCTGGCTGCCGATTGATTTTGAGACGAGATGATTTGACTCCAGTTAGGAGACCGCCTCGATGATCGCCCGCACCCGCCGGGAAGAGACCTGGCTGATCACATATTCGTCTGTCTGGTCGCTGCTGCCCATGTAGACAGCCTGGTTGAGGTACGTCATCTTGCTCTTCACCGGCTCAGAGCAGTCGGCTGGGCCGACGTGGATCTCGCTGGCGCTTGTCTCCGCGATGATCTGGGCGGCATTACCGGCATTGACATTGCCGCAGATCAAGAG
Source organism: Chloroflexota bacterium (assembly GCA_024640485.1). Lineage (GTDB taxonomy): Bacteria > Chloroflexota > Anaerolineae > Promineifilales > Promineifilaceae > JAHEEY01. Next base: position 14,556 of record JAHEEY010000027.1, read on the forward strand.
GGTGATGTCGTCACCGGCATGCGCCTGCAGCCGCCGCAGTAGATCCAGCCCAGAGATGGCGTTGGCCGCCTGGCCCGATGTTAGCACCCGTTCGATGCCCAACGACTTCAAATCTTCCAGCGCCTGGAAGGGTTCTCTGGCGACATCGAACGCCCGGTGGAAGGTGACCCCCATCGGTCGGGCCAGCGCCGCCAGCTCTCCACTCCGTTCCAGATCGACGGTGCCGTCCCGGTTGAGCAGGCCGATAACCACCCCATCCACCCCCATCTCTTTGCACAGGGCGATATCCCGCTTCATCACCTGGAACTCCCGCTGGCTGTAATCGAAGTCGCCCGGGCGCGGCCGGATCAGTACATGGATGTCGATGCGCAGCAGCTGCCGCACCTGGGCGATCATCCCCAGGCTGGGGGTCATCCCCCCTTCGGCCAGGTTTTCGCATAGTTCGATGCGCTGGGCGCCGCCATCCTGGGCGGCCGCGGCGGATTCAATGCCTGACAAGCAAATTTCCACGGTAGTCATACGGTTAGTTCCTTGAGTTTACCGCTGCCGGGCAGCCTCAGCTGCCCACGCGTCCTGTCCTGCTGCCCGGCAGTTCTCCTTGGCGCCTTGTCTAAAGCTTTTCCGCTCGCTGGCGGAAATCGGCCATATCGATGACGCTGCTGTTGTGCCGCGACTCTTCGGCGGCGAAGGCCATCAAATGGCTTTCCATCGATGTGCGGGCGTTGGTCAGCGCTTCCGCTTCGCCGCGCATCGCCTGCACGAAGCTCTTCACGGTGCCGAAATCGCCGCCGCCATGACCGCTTTCCGAGAGGGGGATCTCGATCGTTTCGCAGCGGTCGGTCAGATGGTCATGGATCTCAATCCGCTGCTCATGGCCGTAAAATTGACCTCGCAGCGTACCTCTACTGCCGTCATACCGCATGGTGCGTCCTTCCTGGTGGGAGTGGCCGTGCATCACCATCACCACCGAACGGCCTCCTTCAAATTCCATGTTCAGCGTCTGATGGTCGACGACATCATTGTCGCAGTAGTAGACGCAGCGGCCGTAGGGACCGGTTTCCAGCGCCTTCTGCCGGCTTTCCAGGCTGAGATCGCCGGGGATAGCCCGCACCGGCCACGACTCAGTAGCCATGTTGAGGTAAATGGGGCGGGCGTCAAACGGGCATTGATCCGCGGCCGGGCAGCCGTCGGTACACCGCTTGGTCGCTCCTGCCGGGGCGTTTTCCGGCCGGAAATGGATCAACGAACCAAATGATTGCAGCTTCTTTGCCGGCCCGCCCATATTCCAGACCAGCAGGTCTAGATCGTGGCTGCATTTCGCCAGGATCATTGGGCTTGATTCGGCTTCATTGCGCCAATGGCCGCGGACAAAGCTGTGAGCCATGTGCCAGTAGACCGCGTTTTCCCGGTGCTCCACGGTGATAATATCCCCCAGACGGCCGGAGTCGAGGATCTCCTTCAGCTTGGAAAAGAAGGAGGTGTAGCGCAGCACATGACACACCTGCACCACCCGGCCGTTTTTTTCTGCCGTCTGAACCAGATGGACCGTCTCTTTTAGAGTGGTAGTCATCGGTTTTTCCAGCAGCATGTCGTATCCCGCCTCCAGCGCGGCAATGCTGGAAGCGTAATGCATATGGTCCTGGGTGCAGTTGAAGGCGGTGTCAGCCAGTTTTCCCCTTTCGATGAGCGCTTCCCAGCTGGGAAATTGGTTTTCCGCCGGGATATTGTGAGCCTTGGCGAATTGTGTCCGGCGATATTCATCCGGTTCGGCCACGGCAACGAAATTTAACTCATCGGGGTGAGCCAGCGCGTAGGGGCCGTAGGCGTGCATGCCTCTTCCCCCGGCGCCAAACATGACAGCTGTGATCGGTTTGCTCATTGTTAATGCTCCTGTAACGAAAAATTACTTCAGTTTGAGGGTCTGACGGCTTCCCGCCTCTCAACTGGGCCGGCCCTGTGAATTGTTATGTAAACTAACCGTCTCGACCGTTGATATGGGCCAGCAGGCCGGCGCCGTCGCTGGGTAAACAGGCGAATACCGACGGCTGGATTCCGGTCTGCGCTTCATACGCTTCTTGTACCCGGCGGCTGACCGCTTCAACCGCTTCGTTTTCCACCAGCGCCACCACACAGCCGCCCCAGCCGGCACCGGTGAGGCGCGCCCCCAGCACCCCCGGGGATGCCGTCAGCAGCGCCACCAAGCGTTCGATCTCAGGGCAGCTGATTTCATAATCGTCGCGAGCGCTGGCATGGGCTTCGCCCAGCAGCCGCCCCAGAGTGCCCACATCACCAGCCGTCATCGCTTTCACCGCTTCCTGGACCCGCCGGTTCTCGCTCCAGACGTGCCGGCAGCGGGATCGCACCTGTAAGGTCGTCTCTGGGGTGATACCGGGGATATCCCCCAGCTCGATTCCCACGGCTGCCAAACCCCCTGGGGTCATCTCCTCAGGTAAATACGGCTCGATCTCATGCCAGGGGATATCTTCGACATCGCGCAGACGGGTGGTCTGCGGGAACGGGGCTCGCAGCAGTCCACTCCCGGCCCGGCAGGCCGCTACCCGCCGGTTGAAATCATTGCCGACATTCCGGTGCTTGACCCCGCTGTCCACGATCAGCAGGCTGTATGCCCGCGGAAGCGGTTCGTGGTGGGTAAGGTAGCTGCCGTCTTGCCCCGGCCGGCAGTCCAGGAACAGGGCGTGGTCCCGCTTGCCCATCACCGCGATGAAATGGTCCATCACCCCGCCGCGGGTGCCTACATACCATTCCGCGTCAGAGCACAGCCCGACCATCTCCTCTACCGGCGGCTGCCAGCCGTTGAAATGAGCCAGGGCGGTCGCCGCGGCTACGGTCAGCGCCGACGAGGAGCTGAGCCCGGCGCCTCGTGGCACGCCGAAAGGGGCGGCGGCTGAAACCAGGCCGTCGAAGCCGGTCAGCCTCTTACCGGACCCGTTCGCCATTCGCTGCGCCAGATTTTGAGCCACGCCGCGGGCGTAGTTGCTCCAATGGCCCCGGGCTGATATCGGGATCTCTTCTTCGATCTCAAAGCTAAACGGCTGGTATTTTGGCTCAACATTGCACAGCCGGATGAGGTTGTCCTGCCGGGGGCGAGCCAGCAGCAGCACATCCTTGTCCAGCGCCACCGGCATCACGTACCCGTGATTGTAATCAGTGTGCTCGCCAATGAGATTAACCCGCCCCGGGGCGCGAAAGAGGAATATCTCCCCAGCACCGTATTGACCCCTGAACGCTTCGACCGCTGCTGTGTACCTGGGCAGCTGCTGGGACGCTTTGCCCCCGTATGCCTGACGTAGAAATGATTCCATAGAAACTAGCCCGCGCTCCTATTGTTGCTGTTCAGTATCATCATTCAGCCTCTTTGGACCCAAAATCACTGTCCCAGTTCGTTTCAAGTTGGTCCAGCGCCTGGGCTTCGTGCTGCCGCAGCCGGTCCAGCTCCTCTGGCTCAGCCTGAGATGGCGCCGCGGCGTAGCTCAAATCGTAGCCCGGAAACAGCCGGTCAAAGATGAATTTGGCCCGGCGTAGATGAAAATCGGAGGTGACCACGATCAACCGCTTGGCACCGTATCGCGCCGCCAGCGGCCGCGACAGCAGCCCATCCTCAACCGTGTGCCGGCTCAAGGCAACCTCGACGAAGTCGCTCTCCGGCACCCCTTGGGCCAGCAGCGCCTGTTGGGCGTAATGGGCATGAGGCAGCCCGGTCCGGTTGAAATGATCGCCGAAGCCGCCGGTGAGCAGGATTTTGCAGCCTGGGTTTTGCCGGTAGAGTATCAACCCTTTTGCAAGCCGCTCCAGGGCCATTTGGGACAGATTCCCCTGCTCATCGTTAGGCGCTCCCAGGATGATGATCAATCCGTCCAACGGGCTCACTGACCTCCATCTGGGGCGAACTGCCGCTGGATGGTGCCGCACAGCGAGGCCAGGATCTCTTCTCGCTGCGCCGATTCTTCAGTCCCATTAGGGATCACCAGCTGGGCCAGCCGCTCGGTAGGGGCGTTGTACCGCAGGTGCTGCCGGGTGACGCATTCCAGGTTGTAATGGGCTATCTCCTCATAATCGCCGCCGTAGCCGGCAGCTAAATTTCGCTTGGTACGCCGGATCAGCATTTCATCCAGATCCAATGAGACGTAACAGCTGAGATCCATCAGCTGCCGCATCTCCGGGTAATAGAGCATCAGGATCCCTTCCAGGACAGCCACATCCATACCGTTGAGCTTTTGGCAGTGGGCTATCATCCGGTCAGCATAGATGGAATCGGGCCGGTTGAAGTCAGGGCATGGTTTGCGGAAGAATTCCGAGAAATAAGTAGGCATCTCCTCTCGCGGCTTGAAGAACTTGTCCTGGTTGACGATGGTTACCATCAGCGGCGCCAGCCGCCGCTGAATCTCCGCGGCGATGGTCGACTTCCCCGAACCGGTGCCGCCGCCGATGCCGATGATCAGCGGCTGCCCCGGCTGTCTCTGCTGCCGCCATGCTCGCAGCTGTTGGTCCAAAAACTGGTTGATAAGGTGCATGCTGTCCGAACCCTATGACAGATAGTCCGCTTTCATCTTTTCCAGCCGTTCTACGCTCTCCCGGAAACCACCGGGCCTATTGCGGTCGTGCCAGATCACTGTGTGTTCGGCGATAAGCTGGTCGGCCTCTGCCGCCAGCGCCTGGCTCATCGCCTCATCTTGCTTGCCTTCATATTTTGCCATCATCCAGATGGCCCGCCGGCAGGCGTGGCCCAGCATGCTGGCGGCCCATTGGAATTCCCGCAGCACCAGAGCGGCATCCGGGCGATCCATCTGTGCTTTCGCCGCCATGCCG
>JAHEEY010000028.1 GCA_024640485.1 Chloroflexota bacterium
GCGTGAGCTGCACATTGACGAATCGGATGCCGTAGCCGCCGACTAAAGAGACTGGAGAGGAATAGATTATGGCAATTCTAAGCGCAAAAAAAGTAGTCAAGACTTTCGGCGGCCTCACAGCCATCAGTCAGCTGGATCTGGAAGTCAAAGAGAGCTCGATTTCCAGCATCATCGGCCCGAACGGTGCCGGGAAGACCACGTTCTTCAACTGTGTCACCGGTTTCTATACCGCAGACAGCGGGACGATCACGTTTGACGGGAGACTGTTGAACGGCAGATCAACCGATCAGATCACCCGGATGGGGATATCACGTACTTACCAGAACATCCGCTTATTCTCCAGCATGACGGCGCTTGAGAACATCCTGGTGGGGCAAGATCCCCAGTTGAAGACATCATGGGTCGAGGCGCTGGTTCAGTCCAAGCGGTTCAAAGAGGAAGAGGCGATGGCATTGGAGGAGGCTCGGCGTCTGCTGAGCTTCGTCGGCATGCAAGGACAGGGCGATCTGGTTGCCCGCAATCTCCCCTACGGCGCTCAGCGCCGGCTGGAGATTGCCCGGGCCCTGGCGAGCAAACCAAAACTCCTCCTGCTTGACGAACCCACGGCAGGAATGAATATTCACGAGACCGCGGAAATGCGGGAATTCATCCGAAGTCTTCGTGATGAGTTAGGGATTACAATTCTCTTGATCGAGCATGACATGCGGGTGGTAATGGGTATTAGCGAACAGATTACCGTGTTGGATTTCGGTACCAAGATTGCGGAAGGATTACCAGAAGATATCCAGCGTAATTCCCATGTGATTGAGGCTTATCTTGGCCGGGGTGCTGCCTCCGGATTGAATCAAGAAGTTACTACGGAAGCTTAACAGGAAATTCTTATGGCAATGCTGGAAGTCAACAATATCCATACCTATTATGGGAACATTCATGCCCTCAAGGGAATCTCCTTAAAGGTTGAACAGGGCGAAATTGTCTCTCTCATCGGTGCCAATGGTGCCGGCAAAACCACTACCTTACGCAGTATTTGTGGGTTGCTGGATCTTCGAGAAGGATCTGTCCATCTCGAAGGAGAAGACATGGCCAAATACAAGGCCCACGAGATCGTTTACAAAGGGGTCTCAATGGTGCCAGAAGGCCGCGGCGTGTTTACCCGGCTCACAGTTGCTGAGAACCTGGACATGGGTGCGTATTCCCGAACTGATAAGGGTGAGATTCAAGCCAGCTTGGATCGGTCCTATCAGCTCTTTCCTCGCTTGAAGGAACGTCGCAATCAGGTTTCGGGAACGCTGTCTGGCGGTGAGCAGCAGATGCTGGCGACCGCGCGCGCTCTGATGATGCGCCCGCGGCTGCTGCTGCTGGATGAACCCTCCATGGGGCTGGCCCCTGTCCTGGTGGATGACGTCTTTGATACCATTCAAGCGATCAACAAGGAAGGGACTACCGTCCTCTTGGTTGAGCAGAATGCTTTGATGGCCCTGTCCATCGCCAATCGCGGGTACGTCTTGCAGACAGGTGAAATCATCAAGCATGATTTGGCCAGCAATCTGAAGAACGACGAAGCGGTGCAGAAAGCTTATCTAGGAATAGAGTAAATGCTCATCCTTAACGGAGATGACGTCCGTCAGGCGCTGCCCATGGCGGCGGCCATTGATGCTGTCAAACGGGCGTATGCCGCGCTGTCCGCAGGGCAGGCTGAAGTCCCCCTGCGGGCCAATCTGCCTATACCTGCTCAAGAGGCCACCGGCCTTTTCATGCCGGCGTTCGTTCATGGTGAGGACGGAGATGGCCTGGCTGTAAAGGTGGTGACTCTGTTCCCGCACAATCCGGGCAAAGGGCTGCCGCTGATTCATGCCGCTGTCCTGGTCATGGACCCTGAAACGGGACAATCCCTGGCCTTGCTGGAAGGGAGTGCCCTGACAGCGATCCGAACCGGAGCCGCTTCAGGGGCGGCGACCGATGTTTTGGCCAGACATGACACCCATGTCGCCGCGATATTTGGTGCCGGGGTGCAGGCCCGTACCCAGTTGGAAGCGATCTGTACCGTACGCCCCATTGAGACCGTGTGGGTGTATGATCTTGACGCGAAAGGGGTAGAGAGATTCATCGATGATATGGCCGGAAGGGGCGTAATTCCCGCTGACATCAGGATGGCCAAGAGCCCGCGACAAGCGGTCGCTGATGCCGATGTCATCTGTGCCGCCACCACTTCAATCTCACCGGTGTTTTCAGACGCGGACTTAAAGCCGGGTGTTCATGTGAACGGCGTGGGCTCCTACACCCCGGCGATGCAGGAAATCCCTGCGGAAACGGTGAAGCGAGCCCTGGTGGTGGTTGACTCTCGCGATGCCTGTATGTCAGAAGCGGGGGACCTGATTCAGCCCATCGAGGCTGGCCTTATCACCGCTGACCACATTCATGCTGAGCTGGGGCATATCCTGCTTGACCAGCAGAAGGGACGAACATCAGCCGGCCAAATCACCTTCTTCAAGTCGGTGGGGGTTGCCGTGCAGGATGTCATGGCTTCTCGGACGGCTCTGGCAAATGCCACGGAGATGGGCCTGGGCCAGCGCGTCGACTGGTAGTGGGCGATGGGCAGTCCTGCCTGGTAAATAGCATACAGTACAACAGCCGGATGTTCACTGTGCCTCAATGAGGCGCGTAGACATCCGGTTTGACGTTATCCAGGGATGCCTGTGGGTTCACCTAGCTGCGGCCGACAATCTCTCCAGAGATACCGTCAGATCGCGCCTCTTTGAAGCGCACCAGTGTGACCTTGTTGGACAGGTCAGCTGGCCCGATCGCGTCGACCCGGATGTAATTGTCTGTGTGCCCCAGCCAGCGAAGGCCGTGGCGGTCAGCGCCGACTGCACTCTCCCACAGAACGCCATTGGTGCTCCCCTCGTACTGTTGATGAAAAGCGAGGCTTAGTTCTTCCCCAAAAGCGATCATCCGGCTGGCCCGATCTTTCTTGATCTTTTTCGGCAGGTGATTAGCCATGGTTGCCGCCGCGGTTCCTGGGCGGCTGCTGTAGCTGAATACGTGCAATCGAGAGAAACCTATGCGGCGCACGAAGTCCAGGCTTTCCTGGAAATCCTGTTCTGTTTCCCCCGGAAAACCGACGATGATGTCGGTGCTCAAGTTGAGATCTGCTATATGGGCGCGGGCATCGTCTACCAGCGCGCTGAAGCTGGCCTGGTTGGTGCGCCGTGCCATGCGTCTCAGGATCCTGTCGCTGCCGGATTGCAGGGGCATATGTAGGTGCGGCAGCAGGCGGGAATTCTCCCACAGCGAGAAGAAGCCGTCAGGGATATCCCACGGCTCCAGCGAGGAGATCCGCAGCCTGGGGATGTCGGTATGCTGCAGTATCCCGTTGACAAGTTCTTTCAGATGGCTGTTCTTCCCGGAGCCGTTGCTGAGATCTCGGCCATAACTGCCCAAGTGGACGCCGGTGAGGACCGCTTCCTGGTAGCCGGCTGACGCCAACGACTGGATCTCCGACACGATGTCGCCCAGGTGGCGGCTTTGCCCCTGTCCCCGGGCTACAGTGGTGATACAGAAAGTACACTTATTATCACAGCCATCCTGAACCTTGATGAAGGCTCTGGTATGGCTGCTGCTGCCAGCCCGAAATTGGCGCAATATCGGCTCTTGCTCATACAACGGCAGGGCTATGGCGGCACTGGGGTCCAGGAAGTTGACCAGCCGATCTTTGTCTTTGTTTGCCACCACCTTGGTGTCGCCGCCGAGCCCTTCCAGCTCCTGCGGCGCGATGGTGGCGTAGCATCCAGTCATGAAAACGGTGGTATCTTCGCCGTTTCGGTGGATACGGCGGGTTAGGTTTCGGCTGTCACGGGCGGCTTCATTGGTGACCGCGCAGCTGTTGATGATCGCTTTGTCGGCCTGCGATGGATCCGTCACGATTTCATGCCCGGCCGCAAGCAGCTGCCGGGCCATCGTCTCCACTTCACTCTGATTCAAGCGGCAGCCGATGGCGTGTAGATAGACTTTCATAGGCTGATTTTAGCCCAGGCAGCGGTCGATTGCACAACATCGATGGGATCCATTAATAAGAAACAACTAATTGCGGCTGCGAACCCAAGGAACCGTGCTACAATGTTGTCCGATACCGAAGATTCGGCGCCGCCTCAGTGCAAGAATGGAGGCTGTAAAGCAGGCAATGACAAAGTTGGTAGCACAAGAGTTGAGGTAGTTATCCATCGGCGGGAAATCGTCCCCGATGATGGGTACCCTCTGCTGCGGCTCTCGCTCCAGATCGTCTTCAGTTGGCAAGAGAGCCATGACACCGGAATCGCCCCCTTATTCTCCATCGGAGAAAATACCAGAGCCTCCAATCTGGGCAACGGATCAAAGCGTTGTACACTGCCGAAATGTTCCGGCGACTTGTTCTTGCCCTGCGACGTCAGGCAGTAAATCTTATTGGGAGCGGAGAGATGAGAATGCGACATATCGTGAGACTGTTCATTGCGTCGCTGCTGTTATTCACCATTTCTTGCCGAGAGCAGCCGCTGGCGGATCTGCCGGCGGAAACCATCCTTGAGCGAGCCATTACCAGGATGACATCGGTGTCAGGCTTCCACTTCATGATAGATAGAAGCGGCGCGCCGGCCTATCTTGATGCCGCGGAGACCCTTTCGTTCCGACAGGCTGAAGGCGACTACGTGACGCCCGATCGGGCCCGCGCTGTGGTGCGGATCATCGCTCCTGGATTGGTGACAGATGTCAGCGTCGTCAGCGTAGGCGCGATCCAGTGGGAAACCAATGTCTTAACCGGACAGTGGGAGGAACTTCCGCCTGATTGGGGGTTTAATCCTACAGTGTTGTTCGATACTCAGTTAGGGCTGCCGGCGATTCTGACTTCCGATTTGTCTAATTTGGTGCGGGTTGAATCGCAGAAGTTGGATGACTCCGGGCTGCTGATGTACCAACTGAGCGCTGATGTGGCCGGTGAACGGCTGTACCAGATGAGCGGCGGATTGATTGGCCCAGGGCCGGTCACAGCTACCATGTGGATAGCGCCTGAAACGTTCGAGCTGCATCGCATCCTGGTCGTTGAACCAGTTGCCGGCAGTGAAGAATCGTCGATCTGGCAGGTCGATTTTGGGGAGTTCGACCTGCAGCTAGAGATCGAGCCACCGACGATAAAGTAGGGATCATAGATTATGGGAATGGATACGAGAGTGCTGGAATCCGGTGGGCGTCGCGGTAGGCGCCTTGCCGTCATGTTGTCAGCCGCATCAGCAGTTCTCCTTCTGCTGGCGGCGGTTCTTCTCTTGCTGGACCCTTTCGGCTGGCACATCATAGATCGCCTCAAAGGGGAGTATGACGCAGCCCTGGACGCTGTGCCGGCGGACAGCAGCCTGTATGTAGGGGTGAACCTCCTCAGCCCTGATGTGAGCCGGGTGGACGATGTCTGGGCGACGATATCAGCCGCCTCGACGGGGGACGCGGGTCAATTCACCGAGCTTCGCCGAAAGGTGGAAGAGCAGCTGATTCAGGAGATAGGCATTTCCATTGAAGCGGATGTCATTCCCTGGATTGGCCAGTTCATCGGCTTTTCCGTGGTTTCGGCTGAATGGGATGAATTCGGGCAGCCAACGAACGTTGAGTGGCTGCTGGCGGTGGAAACACGCGACAAGGAAGGCAGCGACCAGTTCTTGTCCAAATTGGCCGCATTTCTGGATGCAAAGCAAGATGCAATGGTTGACATAAGTGACTATCAGGGCGTTTCTCTGACCCAGGCTGATCAGATTGCTTTTGGGCGGTCTGGCACCTTGGTGATGATGGGATCTTCCACTGACACCCTTAAGCAGGGAATAGATGCGCAGCAAGGAACATCTCTCTCCCATACCCCCGGCTTCCAGCAAGCTGTCGCAAAACTACCTGGCGACCGAGTGCTGACTGGATATGTGAATGGGGATCAGCTGAATCGGTGGCTTGCCGATGTGCCCACACCGCTGCCTCACATCGCCCCGGAAAATCTACCCACGTCGGCTGTGCAGGGGATTGGGTTCTCTTTCTCTCTGCCGGCAGTGGACCGCATCCAAATTGATGCGGCGACCGCCTTCGATCCGGAAAAGCTCTCGGCAGTACAAAAGAGGCTGCTGCAGCTCACTGCCGAATCAGAGGCGGCGGCATCGCTGTTCCCCGAAGAAACGATGCTTTATATCACAGGTAAAGGGATAGATGGCAGTTGGGAGCTGTTGCGCCGGGCGATGATTGCAGAGATCGGACGGGATGATTTTGAGGAGTCAATGCGGATGTTCGCCAAAGAGTTCAGCATTGATTTTGACCAGCAGCTGTTCCCTTTACTGGATGGGGAATTTGCCATTGGCATACTTCCCAGCAGTGAAGGCGCATTGGCGGACGGCGGGCTTGGTGCGGTGCTGGCTGCCGGCACCAGCGACGAGCAATCGCTGGCGACGACCGTTGCCGCCTTTTCCGAAGATATCGGCCGGCCTCAGGGTGGTTTGGGCCAGGTGACGGCGTCGGAATTGCCGGCCGGAGGGACGGTCTACGAATTCGAGACAGCGCTGTTACCCGATTTTCAGCTGGCCTATGGCGTAGGCCAAAACTATCTGCTTCTGGGCACCAGCAAATCAGCTTTGAGTGATCTCCGCTTTGATGGCAAACTATCTTTGGCAAACAGCGGGGCGTACCAGGCGATGTGGGAAGCGTTCCCCGATGGGATGGTACCGGCGTTCTTCGTGGACATAGCCGGGCTGCGGAAGCTGTTGGCAGAGAGCGCTTTGGCCGCCGAAGCGGCTTCCGAGCCTGTGATCACCTCTCTGTCGGTGATTTCTCGTGTTGCCGGGGCCAGCCTGGCTGCCGATGATACGGCCCAGATAACGGCGATCATATTCCTGGAATCGAAGTAGACCTGACCGGCCTATAAAAAAGAAGGGCGGCTGTAATTTTAGCTACAGCCGCCCTTCTTTAATTTATTCGGGTTGATGCGTTTTAGGATCGTTCGACCAGGTAGATCCGGGCCCATTGTCCTAATATCGAGACAGAGTACCCGCCAAGGATGGACAGCCCCTCTCGCTGCCGGATGGCGTCCTTGACCAAATCATATTCGCTGCTGAGAATCGCCGCTTTTCCATTGGGGCGCATGATCCGCTCCAACTCTGTGAAAAAAGCGGGATACAGCCGCTGCAGCTCCTTCTGGGAGCTCATCTGCTTGCCGAAAGGGAGGTTGGTCGCTACTTTGTCGATGCTGCCGTCAGCAAAGGGGAGCCGGCTGGCATCCCAGTGGCAGACGGTGATCTCCTTCTCCAAAATATCCTTTCGCTGAGTCGACAAATTGTCCCAGGCGATGTTGGCCCGCTTTGACTGAATATCGCCGCCAACAATCTGGCCATAAGCGCCGGCAAACTGCCGTTCCAACAGCAGCGTGCCGCTGCCGCACATCGCATCGAGAAAACGATCCCCAGGCTCAGGCTGGGTCAGATGGATCATCGCGGCCGCCACCGAAGGGCGCAGCGACCCTTTCAGTTCCAAGGTTTTCTTGTACCGGTGGCGCATTTTCCGGTCTGAAAGGCGGACGCCGATCAAAACGCGCGAGCCCAGCAGGTTTACCCAGATCTCGATCTGGGCGTTGTCCGCGACGGGGCGCCATTTTGGAAAGCGGATCTTCATCCCCTTGGCCACCGACTGTTCTAGATCTTTGCGCCGGTACTGGTGACTGCCGTATTTTCGGCTGATGATCCGGTAGGATGGGGCCCCTTTCCCTTTGCGCTGCTCGACGACATTGTCAATCGCCCGCCCGAATTCAGGTGATTTCTGGACCTGATCGGCGATGAGCCGCAAATCCCGCCAATCTCGCGATACCTTGGGTATGGAGAGGGCGTGCAGAAACACGTCTTCCGTGGTGCGCAGCTGCAGTAGATCGGTTATGGGGCCTGGGTAGTCAAAAATGACGATACCGTTCTGTTCTTTCGCGAAAAGAGTTTCCTTGAAGACTGCTTGAGGGAACTTGTCGCGAATCTCAAGCCAGGCAATTTCCTCGACCCCAGGTAATGTTTGTCCGTAGACGCTCAATTTATCAGATGCCATGGTTACTTATCTTTGCTTTTGCGGTGGCGTAGGGCGGATCTAACCGTTGGTTACAGCCGCCCCAGCCGGCGCATTATTTTCCAAAACGATCTTCGCTGCGCGCGCGGAAGAAGAACCGGATAGGCGTTCCTGGGAAGGAGAATGCTTCCCGCATCTGATTCTCCAAGTACCGCTGGTATCCAAAATGAACCCACTCAGGTTTATTGACGAAAAAGACAAACGTTGGGGGGGCCACACTGGGTTGGGTGGCAAAGAAGAATTTGACTCGCGATCCGCTCTTGCTGGGCGGCGGATGTTTGGCGATAGTATCCCTCATAAATTTGTTGAGTTTCGCTGTTGGAATCCGTTGGAATCGGGCGTTGTTTACTTCCAGCACCTGAGGCAGGATCTTGTTCACCCGCTGTCCGGTTTGCGCTGAGATAAACAAGACCGGCGCAAAAGGCAGGAAATTCAGATCCTGCCGGACTCTTTCTTCGAACTCGTTGATGGTATAGGTGTCTTTTTCGATGGCGTCCCATTTGTTGACCAGGATGATAACGCCGGCAGATTCATCTGTCAGCATCCCGGCAATGTGGGCGCCTTGAGCGGTTACCCCTTCACTGGCGTCTACCAGCAGCAAGGCGACATCCGCTCGCTGCAGCGCTTTGATAGAGCGCAGCACACTGTATTTTTCGATGCCGGGCTCAATTTTGCCTCGCCTGCGAATACCGGCAGTGTCAATAAGCGTGAACTCCTGTCCATGCCACAGCAGTTTGGTGTCAGTGGCATCGCGGGTGGTGCCGGCGATTGGGCTGACGATGGCCCGTTCTTCGCCCAACAGCTTGTTGAGCAGCGTTGATTTGCCAACATTCGGCCTGCCCAGGATCGTGATTTTGATTGAATCGTCTTCAACCTCTTCGCTTTCGCTGCTGGGGATCGCCTTGACCAGGCCGTCAAGGAAGTCTCCGGTGCCGGTTCCATGCAGCGCTGAAATAGGGAAGACCTCACCCAGTGCTAGTTCATAGAATTCGTAAACGGAATCCCACAACTTGGAGGATTCCAGTTTGTTGGCGGCGATCAATACTGGTTTCTTGCTCTGGCGCAGAATATCAGCGACTTCACGATCCGCGGCGGTGATGCCGCTCTGGCCGTCAACTACCTGGACAATGACATCGGCGTCTTGAATCGCGATGCTGGCCTGCTGACGAATCAGAGGAAGAAACCGTTCTGAATCCTCAGACAGAGGCTCGGTATGCCAGCCTTTGGTCATCTCAATACCACCGGTATCGACCACGGTAAATGTTTGGCCGATCCATTCGGCTTCGGAGTACAGACGATCGCGGGTAGTCCCGGCAACGTCGGAGACGACAGCTAGCCGTTTGCCGACGATTCGATTAAATAAGGTTGATTTGCCCACGTTGGGCCTGCCCACAAGGGCAACTAAAGCTTTATCACTCATAGGTAGTCTCGCTTGGGAAGATGCAGCGGTGTTGAAGCGCCATGCAGAAGCTGCCAGCTGATTTGGCTGGAACTATCTTTTCCAGCAGCAGGCACTATATAATTCGGTAGTAAGGAAGATGTTGAATCTGTGACCGTAAGTGTGTCAGTCACCTCATTGGTCATGGTAATTATACGTGTAATATTAACAGTAACCAATGAAGGTTGGATCGAGCGAAGTTCAACACCTCTATCTGGGAAAGTAACTGCCGGTTCCAAGCTGTAAATGCCGGTGCCCAGATCAAACAGATCAACCGTTACCCGGACCTCTTCATCGAGCAAAGTCTCAAGAATAGGAAGCGGTCCAAACAAAACAACACGCACCTCTTCAGGATCTACGACAGCTTCCAGATTCTCGCCTAAACCTTGCAGAAGCAGCTGCTGGTTGTACGGCCGGGTGGTCAGAAACGGTTCGATCTGAACATCGACATATATCTCGACCACTTCATCCAGGGTGACACCACCGGGCAGGACCAGGGCGACCTTCTGCCGGAGCGATTCGGTGAGGCCGGTAATATCAACCGGATCGGTACGCAGCCGAGTCAATGCTTCGATTTGTGTGGGAGGCCCCTGAATCAACACGCTGGATGGCTCCGTCTTGGCGCTTAGCAGCCGGTATCCAGGGGCTGGCTCGCCGACAAGGTCGATGGAAATAAACCGTTCCGCAAAATTAGCTGATTCATTGACAGGAATGGTGACTTCGATCTGGTCGCTGCTTAAGGTGAAACTGCTCACGCTGGCGACCCGCCCTTGCCGATCATAGAAGATTGGGGCGATAGAGTCGATCTTGGTTTCACGGTCGCTGTTGAGGAAGACCGTCGCCGAGCCGCGATCTATTCTGTTCACACTTGATGCCGGGCCGGAGATAGTGATGAAATCAGGTTCCATCAGCGGCTCACCCTGGACGTGGCCTCTGGCAACGCTGCCGCGAATGTCAAGTTCTACTGGAATATCCTTGGATACAAGCTGTTCCAGGAGGACAGTGACTGGTTCGGGCTGTGACAGCACAGCCACCTCTGGATTCTTGGAGCGGACCTGAACCTCTACCGGATGCTCCTGGCCAAAGGGCGCCTGGCTTAGATCCACCACTGCCGTGAAATCATTCGCACCGATATCGGGCATAATGGAAGCCCGGCTCTGAAAGAATATCTGGGCGTTCTGCCGTTTGGTGCTGAGCAAAATACTGTCAGCCGGTTGACCAACGTACTCAATGGGGATCTGAATCCAGCGATCCTCAATGGGGTCTTCAGTTTGAGAAGCGTTAACCCAGATCAAAACAGCCAGGCTGAGAGACAGCAGCAGGGTGAAGAGATTAGAGAGTAAGAAGCGGGCGACCTTCATCATGATTGACCTCCTCTCCCTTGATAGCGGTTTTGGAGAAAAGCGTTCAAAATGATATCCAAGCGAGTGGGATCTTGACGGCGGATGATGCGGCCGTTATGCGCTATGGAGATTTGCCCGGTTTCTTCGGAGACTACCACCGCCACCGCATCACTGACCTCGCTGATACCCAGCGCGGCCCGGTGGCGAAGTCCCATCTGCCGGTCCGATAAACTGCTGGTCGAAAGCGGCATCACGCATGCGGCGGCAGCCAATGATTCTCCGCGAATGATCACGGCGCCGTCATGGAGTTCGGTATGCTTATTGAATATGGTCAAGAGCAGTTCGGGCGATGACTCCGAGTTCAACAGGATGCCGGTATCGACATACTCCTGAAGGCCGGTGTCGCGCTCAAATACAATCAGCGCCCCGTATCGCCTTTGAGATAGGCGAATGCAGGCATCCTTGACCGCGCCGACGATGGGGCTCTCTTTGTTTCGCCGGAAGAAGCGGAGATAGTTGCCGGTACGGCCCAATTGTTCCAGTGCCCGCCGCAGCTCAGGTTGAAAAATGACCGGTATTGCCAAAAGGAGGGTGGGTAGAGTCTTGCTGACAAGCCAACTGAAGGCGGGAAGTTCGACCAGGGAGGATAGCACGGCGACGATCAGAGCCAGACCAATAAAACCACGCAGCACCTGTACCGCTCTTGTTCCCCGAATCAAAACCAGGATGCTGTAGATAACAGCGGTTACCAGCAGGATGTCAAGGGCGCTGTTTAGACTGAACTGCTCTAGATTGCTGAAGTTTTCGAATACCGTATCCAAGATAATTCCCGTTGAGTCGGCTGAAAGGTTAAAAGGTAGCAGATCTCCCACAGTACCCAGCCGGAAAACAGGCGGGTTCTGCAGGTGATACAGCGGCAGTTGCGATTATTGCATTGTTTCTAAATCAGGAGATGGACGCTGAAATGAAATGGTCAGGAGGGTGCTCCGAGAGACACACGCTTCCTAAAACGCTTCTGTCAGAGAGTCAAACTGAAATCAAGGCAGCTGCTGACGCAGTTGAGAAATCAACTGCTGGTAGTTGGCAACATTTGCTGGATTTAGTGAGACAATCTTCCCGATGGTCTTAATGGCACCCTCTGTATTTCCGGTTTCAAGCTGTGCTTCTCCCAATTTGTCCAGCAGATCAATTGCTTCTTGATGCCGTTTTTGCTGCAGATACAGGCGCGACAGCCGGTCGACTAGATTGGCGTCAGCTGGTTGTTTTGCCACCATCTGCTCCAAAATGGAGATGACCTCCTTGCTGCGTCGCGAACGAACCAGCTGGTTCAAGAATACGTCTAGCGCGCGCACAGCATTAGCCGCTTGGCCCACCCGATAGTATAACCCTACTAGCGTGGTCGCCGTTGATTCATCCTCAGGATCAAGCTCGCGCAGTTCTTTATAAGCGGCTAGCGCCTGTCTCCAGTCAAATCGCTGCATGTCAATATCAGCAATCAACCGCAGTATACGCACTCTCCAGGACTTCTCGTCCGATGCAGAAGAAGTCAATTTCAGCGCGGTCTGATAGCTCTCCCTTGCTTTATCCGCTTGCGCCAATTGATAATACGCCTCGCCCAGGGCGATCTGATGTTCTAGACTGCGATCCGTTTGGCCATTTTGCTTCAGTAGTTCGATCAAACGCATTCTGGTGGAGAGATCTAGCGGCAGGAGCTCTACCACGCGCTCATACGACAGCGCGGCACTGTTGACATCATTGCGGACACGGTAAGTGTCGGCAATCGTAGCGAACTTCAAGGCGGCAACCTCACGGCGCCCTTGCTTTGCCAGCACCTCTGCTAATTGGATGTGAGACGGCAGGTACTCAGGCGACAGCTGAATGGCGTGATAGGTTTCTTCAATCGCCGTGTTATACATCTTCTTGCGGGTATATTCCTGGCTTAAATAGAGAGACTCCAAAACTCGTGCCGAGCCAGCCGTCAGGACGTCGCCAAGGATCATCGTTCCGGCATCGGAAATAATGTCAACCCGATTGCGGGCTTCTTTCACTTTCTCCTGCCAGTTCTTATTACTGAGCAGTTCCACCAATGCATTGGCGAAGTCGGTTGCTTGTTCTTGTTCATCAGGAGATGTCAGGCTCTCCTCAAGGTTGTCGTACAGTTTGATCAGATTGGCGCTCTTTGCTGCCGGGACAGTGCCCAGATCGATCGTCTTCAGCACGTAAATGAAGTGGGAAATAGCCTCGCTTATCTGACCAATTGCCCGGTATGATTCGCCCAGAGAGAAATAGCGAGCCAGGTGATAAGCTTCGTCCTGCGCAAGTTTGAACTGGCGGATAGCGCTATCGAATTGGAGATTGTCTTGATATAGTAGGCCCAGGTTGAAATGTGCGGCAGCGCTGTTTTCTCCACGGGACATCGCTTTCTCGTATTGGGCGATCGCTTCAACCGTCATCTCTCGTCTCTGAGAGTCCAGCGCTTGGCTGATAAGATGATCGCGCTCAAACTGCCCGGCACCGCTCTCTTCGTCATCACTGTCCGAGAACAGCTTCGCCGCCAGCAGTTCCATTGCTTTACGGCGGGCCTCTTTGACCAGAGCGACCGTTCTAGAGGCCTGCTCCGCTGCCTGCCACTCCGGATCTCCATCGGCAACAGCGGCGGGCACCAGCCCGGCCAAACTGCTGCTGCTTGATGTAGGAGTGGAATATGGCGAATCGGAATCGAAGATCTTTTCACCTTGCCTGATCATTTCCGCGGCTGTGAGGATGTCTTTGTTGCGAGGGTCCAGCTGCAGAGCTTGTTGGCAAGCTTCCAACGCCTTTTCTTTCTCATTTTGGCCCTGCAGGATCTGAGCAATGGTCAGGTATTCCTGGACGGCGTTCCGAGTCGCCCCTTGCCGCTGATAAACAGAGGCCAACCGTTGGTGCGCTCGCAGCAGGGATGGTTCCAGCCGAACGGCCCGGTGCCAATTGTCCATCGCTTCATTCAGCCGCCGCTTGCTCAGCTCCATCTCGCCGATAGCCATGTAGGTTTGGCCTGCTTCACTCAGCAATTCCATCTGTTCTTGGACATCGGCGACTTTGCGCAGATAAATAATATTCCCCCGAGAGAAACGGGCAGCCAATTTGTAATTGTCCAGCGCTTTTGAAAGTGTGTTCAATTCAAGATAAGCCATACCAAGTCCGGCGTAAGGGGCCGGCTCGTCCGGCAAGATTTGGACGGCAGCCGTAAACTCTCCGATTGCCTCTTGCCAACGTTGATCCCAGCTGTACGAATGACCTCTATTTAGAGCCTGTTCAAAGCGCGCGCGATCTTGAGTCACTCAATAGCCTCCCGGTAAGGGAATATTCGCCAGAGTCGCTGCAGTCTAGAATGTGCAGAGCGCGGCGACATTATGTCTACTTCACAAGCCCTTGGGCAATCTCATCAGGCTAACAAAGTAGCCAGGACTGCTTTTTGGGCGTGCATCCGGTTTTCTGCTTGAGGGAAAAGCACAGAGTTGGGGCCATCCGCAACTTCGTCGGTTATTTCCTCACCACGATGTGCCGGCAGGCAGTGCATCACCAGACAATCTGGTTTTGCTTTGCTCACTAGCTGTTGGTTGATTTGGTACGGTGGGAACAGCTTCAATCGTTCAGCACTCTCTTCTTCCTGTCCCATGCTGGTCCAAACATCGGTGTAGATGACGTCTGCGTCAGCCACCGCCGCCGCCGGGTCGTGGTGGGTCTCGATTTGAGCACCCGCCTGGCTGAAACTGCGCCCTAGCTCCAAATCTCCTGCCGTCAATTCATAGCCGGCTGGGGTGGCGATGGAGAAATGGGTGCCGCTTTTCATGGCAGCGAACAGCAGTGATCTGGCCACATTGTTGCCGTCCCCAACATAAGCCAGCTTCAGCCCCTCCAGGTTCTTTTTGTATTCCCAGATCGTGAAAAAATCTGCCAATGCTTGGGCAGGATGGTTATAATCAGAGAGGCCATTAATGATCGGTACCGAGCTGTATTCGGCAAGCTGCAGGATATGTTCATGAGCAAACACCCGGGCCATGACGCCGTCGACATAGCCTGACAAAACCCGGGCGACATCCGGGACGCTCTCACGTCCGCCCATTTTGATCTCGTTTGGAGATAAATAGAGAGCATAGCCGCCCAAATGGACCATACCCATTTCAAAAGAGACGCGGGTGCGCAGAGAAGGTTTTTGGAAAACCAGGGCTATGCTCTTCCCTTTTAGTATCGGGGCGTTGCCGCCGTTGCGCCATTCGCGCTTGAGCTTATCCGCCAATTCCAATAAATTATGCAGCTCTTGGGGGGCTAATTCTGCGATGCTCAAGAAATGTTTCAAATTAATGATGCCTCCTGATACAAAAGGGAGAACAGGGTAAGGCATATTTTCTATGTCTATCCCGAGATAGCTTCTCCAAAAAACACCTCACAAAAAAGTATACCACAGGCAAAAGTAAGAGGAAAAGATTTCACATAACTTGTACTAGCTTTTAAGTTATGGTAAGATAAATTGCGCAGAGGGAATGTCGCAAATGTTGCGTCCTACAGGGCAAAAGGTAGGTGACAAATGGATTTTGTTCAAAAGAGACCAGGTCTCGCAGCCATAACGGCTTTAGTCGTGGGTGTGTTTGTTGGCTTGTTTCTTGGTTGGACCGTTTGGCCAGTGGAATGGACCAATGCGCGTCTGCAAGATATCGCGCCTGCATTGGAACCGGGGGAGAAGGAATTTTACCTCCGCAGTGTCGCTGAGTTGTTTTCCTTTGACGGCGATTCCGCAAAGGTTCAGCGTGCTTTGAGCGGTTGGAACGGAGAGACCGCAGCCTGCCAGGCGGCGGAAACCTCCAGCGATCCGGCTGACGCTGCTCGTCTGCGAGCGATTGCCAATGTCATCACCGGCCAGGGGTGTACCGATGGCTCTGCCGAGACGCCGGCAGCCGCAGCTGAAGATGAGGAAGGTGGCTCTGGGCTCTTGGTGACACTGGTCATTGTGCTGGTCTTCTTGGTCAGCGCAATCGTTGTCGTGCTTCGTCGCCGTTCCGCTGTGATGGAGGGCGATCTGGGGGAGCGCAGCTATGCTGACGTGCCGGAAATGCCCCCGGTGACAGATGACGAAGGGGTTACCGCAACCCCGCTGGCCCGCTTCCGCACCAGTTATACCTACGGGCATGACACCTACGATGACTCTTTCAGCATTGAAACCGCCAACGGCGATTTCCTTGGTGAATGTGGTGTGGGGATTTCTGAGTCCATAGGTACGGATACCCCCAAGAACGTCACCGCGATTGAGGTGTGGCTCTTCGATAAGAACGATATCCGCACAGTAACCAAAGTGGTGATGAGCGATCACGCGTTCTTTGATGAGGCACTCAAAGCGAAGTTGGCGCCTAAAGGTGAGCCGATTCTGGCCCGCGAGAACGAGACCGTGGTCTTGGAAACAGCATCACTTATCATTAATGCCGAGATCAAAGAGATGCAGTATGGCGATGGCGTCTTACCACCGCAGAGTTTCTTTGAACGGGTGACTATCGAATTGTCTACCTGGGCGAAGGACGGCGATATTGTTGATTCTGGCGTCGACGAAATCCTGAACTACTAGTCACGACTGATACCCTAAAAATCAAAAAGGGCCGCAATGTGAATTCATTGCGGCCCTTTTTTGTTCCCTCTTAAAAGAGGCTGCTACGCCTGGTGATATGGGATGAACAGCTTCTGCCACTCTTCCAGAGCATAGCGATCAGTCATCCCCGCGATGTAGTCAGTGATCAGCCGGGGCAGCGGCTCCTCATCCTGCTTGTCCTGGACCGATTGGGGCAGCATGCGGGGCTCTTTCAAATAAGCCTGGAATATCTCAGAGACGAAATGTTCCGCTTTGGTCTGCATGCGCATCAATCGGTAGTGCCGGTACATGCGGTTGAAAAGGAACGTCTTCAGGGCCTTGATTTTCTCGCCGAATTCTTCCGAATACCCCACTACGTTTTCTGGCTGGTTTTGCAGTTTGTCAGGGGAGTCGATCCCATTGGTTTCCAGGTTGTGATTGGTTTGTGCCAGCACATCTGAGATAGATTGGCCAATCAGCTCGCGAATGATGTTGTGGCGAATAATCGAGGTGAATTCATGCCCGCTCTTCCAACCAACGACATCTTTTAGCTCCTGCCACAGGACGAGTTCATCCAGGTCATGGACGGAGAATAGATCGGCGCGCAGGCCATCATCTAGATCATGCGCATTGTAGGCGATCTCATCCGCCAGATTGGCGATCTGTGCCTCCAGGGATGCCCGCCTCTCTGGTTCGTATCCCTTGGCATCACTCTTGTCATAGGAAGTCTCATGCTTGATCATGCCGGATCGGGTTTCGTAGGTCAGATTCAACCCTTTGAAACCTGAATACCGGCGCTCCAGCTGGGTGACTACCCGGTAGCTCTGGGTATTGTGGTTGAAGCCGCCGTGATCGGCCATTAATTGATTGAGGATATGTTCGCCGGCATGCCCAAAGGGGGGATGCCCAAGGTCATGGGCCAGGCATATCGCTTCGGCGAGGTGGTGATTGCCGCCAAGCCCACGAGCCAGCCCCTTTCCTAGCTGCGCCACTTCAATCGTGTGGGTCAGCCGGGTGCGGTAGTGATCGCCTTCGTGAAAGACAAAAACCTGGGTCTTATATTCAAGACGGCGGAATGCCGTGGTGTGTATGATTCGATCGCGGTCCCGTTCAAAAGCGGTGCGGGTAGATGATTCCGTTTCGGGGAATAAACGCCCCCGGCTTTCCGCGCTCTTCAAAGCGTAGGGTGCCAGAGTGAGCGATTCGATTTCTTCGCGGTTCATACGTTTGTATATCATTGCTGTACCTGATGTTGGGGGAAATAGGGAAAACCTGATAATGAGACCGGAGCTGAGAGCATCGGCCCCGCTTATAATCTATACAGATAGCGCATCAATGTTTCAGAAGGAAATTGATACAATGAGTGCAGATGGCTAAGTAACTATCCCCACCGATGACTTGCCATAATCTTATGCAAAGTGTAACATAAACTTGAATCTTCAGCTATTGTCACCACCAGCGCTTTGAAGATCATGTTGATAACTTGGATACCCAGACAGGTGAGCGAATGCGAAAGTCTCAACCAATTGTAGTCATCGTGATCATCGCCATGGCAATAATCTTAGCTGGCGGCAGTTTCTTTGCCTTGATGCATATTAACCGCCGCCCAGATACGCCCGCCGATAGTTTTGTGACCACAGTTGAGGGCGTCGACGTCACCCTGTCGATGGATCCTGCCAATGGTGTTCGCATTGTTGGCCTGGAACAGCTCTCCAGCGGCCTGGACATACAGGGTGCAGCGCCGGTGATGCCGACGGCTGATCCAGCATCTCAGGAAAATAGCGAAACCCAAATCACCGCGGAGCCTCCGACCGCTACCCCGGAACCGGTGCCCACGGCAGCGCCTGATCCAGTCATCTTTGAACCGTATACGGTCTACGATAATGACAGCCTCTATGGTATCGCCACCCGAGTCGACACCTCTATTGTATTAATGGCTCAGTACGGAATATCACAGCATGAGCTGGTTCCCGGGACAGTCATCCAACTGCCGGTGGGGAATCCCGCCTACTGCCCTCAGGCGGACCGTCAACCATATGCGGTTGGGGAAGCAGATACCGCTTTCAGCATTGGCAGGCGGTTCGGCATCAGCGCGGATCAACTGCGCGAGATGAATGGACTGGACGCGAACTACACAGTTTACGGCGGCTCAATCCTCTGTATCCCTCGATAACGGTCCGGAAAAGCCGACACGTTCTTAAAATCTCAACTCTTTTCAGCAGCAGTCGAACTACCTATGCTCCGAAAACATCTGGTCGGTAAAACGACGCAAATCTTGGCCGCTTTGGGTTTTTCCCTTGCGGCGGCGATGGCTTGTCAATTGACAGAGGTCGCGATCACCCCGGCAGCCAGCGAACCGGGTCTGCCGTCGCCAACCGCGGCTAGCGATTTAACATCAAGGAATCCCTCAGCACCGATGGCGCCTACTGAGACAGCCGGCGTCCAGGCAACGGAAGATTCGATCGGTTATTCGCGGGCCAACCCGATACCCTTCGCAATCTCATCCGTTTCCTTGAATAACTGGGATGTCCGGGTTGTAGAGATGATAAGAGGGCATGACGCCTGGCAGCTGATTCACGCCGCCAATGCTTACAACCAGCCGGCAGCCGATGATTGGGAATACCTGCTGGTCCGGTTTGAGATAGCCAACAAGCGGGAAGATCCTGAGGAGCGCAGTATCGGCCTGCACGTGACTGGAAACCGGCTGGTTACCCATTTCAGTTTTGATGCTGGCGTTGTCGCTCCTTCACCCCGGCTGGAGAGCACGATTCCTGGCGGAACGGTGAATGTAGGGTGGCAGGCGTATCAAATCCGCCAAAATGAAGGGGATTTGATCC
>JAHEEY010000346.1 GCA_024640485.1 Chloroflexota bacterium
ATTGCTGTCTGGAAAAGGTGGCCGTGAAATTGGAAAGGAGTAGAGATGTTTGAACAAGAACGGGTAATCATGCGTCTACAGCAGCGGGTTCTAGGGGAAAAGGATATCGTTGTCTGCTTCCTGGCTGGCTCCTATGGCCGCCGCATTGACGATGCCTATTCCGATCTTGATGTCGCTCTGATATTCGCTGACAAGGAACAGCGGGCGCTTGCCTGGCAGCGCCGGATCGACTTCGTCAATTCGCTGCTCCCCTACATTACCTGCAACTCTTTTGACGCCGACCATATCCGCCCATTTTTCCATATCGCCTTATACGGCAACGGCGCCAAAGTCGACTACCGATATGAAACTCAGGAGAGTCTGGCCCCAAACCCATGGGACCGCGATATCCGACTGCTTAAAGACAGCCAGGGTTGGGGAGAGCGATTTCAAGCGGCGTCAGCCATGACCTCGATGATTCAGCCGAGGATGAGTGCCGCGGAACTGGAGGCACTGGACAGGCGATTTTGGGTGATGTTTATGGATGTTTACCGGCAGCTTCTGAGGGGCGACCATGACAAGCCTTTCACAATTTATCTGGAACTACTGCATTTCAGCCTGCCGCCGCTGCTGAGGCTGCTGCCGCCGGAAGACAGCTCCAGAAGCGGGCTGCTACAGGCCTCATTTGGCCCTGATACCGGAGCCGCTGTCACCCATATGGCTGAACTGCTGGATGCCTATCTGGCAGCCCGCGGCGCCATTATCCAGCGGCTGCACCTGGCTTTCACCAGCAACAGCTCTTTTGAAAGAGCCATCCTGAACATAGTGAAACGGACATCATAGCCCTCAACCCCGCTGAAAAGAAATCACCCCCAGGACAACGACGACTGCCATTCCCGCGGCAATAACAGGCAGGACCTAGCAGGGGCTTCCGCCGCTCAGCCTGTTACCAGGCCAATCGATTCCCTGGCCCTGCCGCTTCCAATTGGAATAGCACTGATGCCTCCAATTCAGCCAAGAGCTGGTTGAACCGTTCCAAATCCTCCGTGACAACCATTTGGCTGAGAATAGGTTTGACCGGCAGCCCCTTGAAGTAGTAACGGAGATGTTTGCGGAACAGGATGAGCCCGTGGGGCAGGCCATAGTAATCGACCATATACCCTTGATGCAGCCGGAGCGCCTGCATGACTTCCACAAATGACACACTCTCGCGCTGCCTGCGGGAGAAGATCCACGGGTTTCCAATCGCCCCCCGCCCCACCATCACAGCATCACAGCCGGTGTGCGATTTCATCCGGTCGATGTCAGCCGGGGATCGCACGTCGCCATTGCCGATAACCGGCACCGAAACAGACTGCTTCAACTCAGCGATTGCGTCCCAATCGGCAACGTCGCCGTATTTTTGTTCTTTGGTACGGCCATGCATAGCGATCAGCGCCGCTCCGTTGTCTTCCATGATACGGGCGATGTCGATGTAATTGCGCTGATCTTCCCACCCCAATCGGATCTTGCCTGTCACTGGTACCGACAAATGAGCGGAGAGCAGCTTAAACGTTTCAGCCACTAGTTCTGGCTGCAGCATCATACCGACGCCGGCACCACGACCACTGACGCGGCGAGTAGAGCATCCCATATTGATATCAATGATGTGGGGCTCCAGCGCCTCAATACGCTTCGCCGCGCGCAAGATCATCTGGGCGTCATTGCCAAATATCTGGAAGACAGCCGGATTTTCGTCCGCTGTCTTGTCAAGCCGCCGCCACAATGGGTTACGCCTGCCTAAAAGCGCTTCTGCGGGCACAAATTCGGTGTAATGCATCGATGAGCCGTATGCGCGGCACAACGACCGGTAGGGCACGTCTGAGTACCCGGCCATGGGCGACAAAATGACGTCGCCATAGACGGGGACATCACGCACCCAAAATACCGGTTCTCTGTCGATCAAAAGGTCATTCATGGACTTTTCAGACGTCAACGGGGATCTCTGTCCCGCATAGGGTGAAATGGAAACCAGTCAGCCAAACGGGCCTATGGGTACATCTCAACCTTGCGAGACCAGATGAACCACACCTATCGGCGCATGTGCAGCCGATAAACAGTCGTATCCTGGGCACCGAAGCGGTACTTGTAGGTCTCGCTGCCCCGCAGAAAATCAAATATCAAACAGCATCGCTCAATGGCAGCCTCGATTGCCTTAGCAGTTACCACCACACCAAGGCTGAGATTACCAAACGCTTCGGGATCCAATCCGGAGTTGTAGACCCAGATCCGTCCCTTGTAGTGGAAGTTGAACAGCGCTGCCGCTTTCGAATCTCCTACTTCAACGAACATCAGCTGGAGGGTGCCGGCTTTTTGGGCTGCTCGTGCCGTGTCGTGAAAAACCGCTCGCCGGCCTTCATTCAGCCAATCTCGCTTTTCCACGGTGCTTTTCTGCAGCAGCACAAGGAAATCATCGACGGCCTGATCCACATCATCATCGGGGCCCACCGTCCGAATCTGCACGTCGGCCCCTTGGGCGCGGCGCATCTTGCGCCGGATCTCGTGCCGCTGTTTCTTGGGCAGGCTGTCCAGGTACTCCTCGAAAGTAGCCGGCAGCCGAATCACCGGGCACACCTCATGGATCTCCTCAGCAAACTCAAGCTGCCTCGACTGGGAGAGACGCGGCAATATCGAGCGTGTCAAGGAGTCCTGCGGCACGTTGCACAAATCGAGGGCTTTCCACTCCGGGAAATCGTCGCTGTAAAGAGAGTTTAATACCGCGGTCCAAGCTATCTCAGCGTTTTCTTCAGTGGTTATCAGATCCAGATAGTCGGTCTCTTCCACACAACCGTTGAAGTAGAGGGTGCCTTCAAGCAAGAACAGGCATGCGATGGCAGCCGCGCTGTTGTCTTGATCTCGAACGACAATTGTATGCAAAGAAGCCCCAGCAGGCTGCAGATGCTGCCACCAAGAGTTCTGGTAAGCCAGGCTTTGAAACGGTGTGTCTGTCATGCTGCGGCCAGCAAGATCGTCCCACTCTTCAGACAACGCCTCAAAAGCAGCTGCCCCATGTATCAGTTCAGTATGCATCAAATGTGTTCAATCCTTTCTTAGGTAAGTTTCCAGGACCTATTATATACTGCCCTCTCCAGGGTTACATATTTAGCAGTTAGGAGTAATCTAGGACTCATCTACGCAGCCGCCAGCGCCAAAAAAGCCGCCAAAGGTAGGCCGCGTAACGGCAAGAATCGCCAATCCAATCCGAGCCGAAGTCAGCAGGGAAATTCAATTCCCCCTAAACGCATCAGCAGGGTGACAAATATCAGATCGGAGATGTTTGTCACCTTGCCCAAAGACGCATCGACACGGGGCAGGTTGCCGTAGAAGAACAGAGATCCCACGCCGTTAATACCGCCGGATAGCAGGCTGCTGGCAACCGCCGGCTTGGAGATGCTATTTAGGCGAATGGCAAACAGGAGGACACTCATCCACAAGGTGAGCGCCGCCAACAAAGTACGAAAGTCAACCTCCGTTCGCAAATCGACGTCAGCGGCAAAAGCTGGTTTGGCCAAAATTGGGGCGGTTCCAAGAGAAAGCGGAAAGAGCATCGCCCAATACAGTCGACAAGGACTGTCCCCCCATTCCGGCGGAAAGTGCCATTTTCGAGCCTAGTGTCAACCTGTGGGATTCATAGGTGTCAGCCAGCCGGGGGTCCGGTCATTCCAAAGCCATTACGGTTGTCGCCCCACGCTTGAAAGCTCCAGCAAGTGGTGCTCCATTGTCCCCAAAAACAGCTCTCACTAGTCACCAGCGGAATTGATGGAGCGCCTAATTGGAAGCAGGATGTGGAATGTACTCCCCGGCATGCTGCCAGAATCTCGCCGATCGCTTTCAACCCAGATCCGGCCGTGGTGCGCTTCAATAATCCCTTTGGTTATCGCCAGCCCAATCCCTAGCCCACCACCTTGAAAAGCTGACTTGCTGGTAGAATGATGCGCCATGGCGCCCAACACGTAGAACTGTTCAAAGATATGCCGATGTTCCTCAGGGGGAATGCCAATGCCGGTGTCTCGAACTCGGATGGCAACGGTTTCGTCGTCTACCTTCCGGCCGACAACCACTACGCTTCCTTCGTCTGGGGTATATTTAATGGCATTTCCAACCACATTCTCCAACGCCGTCCGCAGCCGATTGCCGTCACCTTCAATTAACGGCAGCTCGTCCATGCCGCTGCAGTGCAAAGTCAAATGCCGTTTCTGGCAAACCTCTGCAAAATCAGACTGGATCCTGTTGACCAAGTCGCCAAGGCGAACCGGGCCCAGTGAGAGGT
Organism: Chloroflexota bacterium; assembly: GCA_024640485.1. GTDB lineage: Bacteria > Chloroflexota > Anaerolineae > Promineifilales > Promineifilaceae > JAHEEY01. The sequence goes on from JAHEEY010000346.1 coordinate 4,289, forward strand.
CTAATGTCCCGGATGCAATACGAGACACATTGATGATCTCACCAATCACTTCCTGCATCCGGTTGATGCCAGATTGTAGACCCGAAGACACCCCAGACAACGCCTCAATGGGCAGCGTCCCCGCAGAAGCCGACTGCATTTGCACGTCCAGCAAATGGGCGTATCCGCTGATCAATGTCAGCGGCGTGCGCAGCTCATGAGAGACTAAGACGATGAAATCGCTCTTCAGTCTATCCAACTCGACCAGCCGCTTATTGGCCGATTCCAGCTTGCGTATGTTGGTCTCCAGACGCTCCACCAGATTCTGCGCATGCAGCTGCAGATGGGTGTTCCGCTCGGTTACATCAAGCGGCTCGACGCGTCCTTCCAGGAAATCCCTCACCTGTCCGGGGAAGGTGGCCACATCAATGGGTTTCGTCAGGAAACCGGTGCATCCGGCAGCCAGGGCTAGTTCACGGCTCCCAGGGCTGTTGTTCGCTGTCAAAGCGACGATGGGCATGTCGGCGAAATTCGGCAGGCTGCGCAGCCGGGTGGTTATCTCACGACCATCCATACCGGGCAGGTTAATGTCCATTAGAATCAGCCGCGGCTCAGTGTCTCTGGCCAGATTGATCCCTTCCAGGCCATCAGCCGCCACATGAACCTGGTATCCTCGGCTGCTAAGCAGCCGCTGTACCAGGATCCGGCTGGCCATGTCATCTTCGATATATACAATGGTCGCTTGATTTTCGTCGGTCATGTTACTTCGTCATTCAAACTTGAACGGCTTGTCAATACAGACATCTTTATCGGAGAACTGAGAAAGGCCAATCTCAATTGGCGGCCTCTCTGCCAGGATGACCTATTTTACCGTTTCGTAGCATTCTTTCAATATTGCGCCGGCTAATTCATCGATATCGGCACCAATCTCGGTATCCATTGGTACTACGCGGCTTCCGCGTTCCCCGCAGATGCCGTCATGGCATTGGCGCTCATACACCATCTGGCTATTGCCAACAACGTTCCCCTGGGGAATCTTGCCAGCTTCTTCCATGAAGCCGGCAAATGGCTGATTATCGAATTC